>JAJRVC010000315.1 GCA_024277475.1 Deltaproteobacteria bacterium | reverse complement strand
TCTATAGTTAGAGTCCTGATTGTGGTAAATATTCATTGTTCAATTTTTTAAAAAGAAGAGAGTATAGAGAATTGATGTTTTAGGTGTCAAACAAAAAAAAGCCGGTGGATTGATTTAGCCAATCCCTCAATATTCATAAACAAAGTGAAGTCAAACTTTAACTTAATGAATTTAACCATCTAAAAAATTAGAAAATTTTTCTATCGGCAGCCATCTATAGTAGGGGAAATAACCAAGTAGATACCGGGTCCAGAGACCAGGTTAGAGAAGTTAGAATAAATCTTGCCGGATGGTCGTCACCCCTGAACCTTTGAACGGTTACCTTTGGCAATAATAGCCTTGGCCGGTATCAATCCGGTGGCGCTGGCTGAGACGATATTTCCGGCGACTCCCGGACCGTCGCCTGCCACATACATGCCTTTTATTTTTGTTTCGAGATCACTGGTCGTGTCCACCTGGGTGGCGAAAAATTTGATCTCAGGGGCGTAGAGCAGAGTTTCATCATTGGCAACTCCCGGCACCACACGGTTCAGTTTTTCCAGGCCTGCAATAATATTTGCCAGAATTCTTTCCGGCAATGCCATGGCAATATCGCCGCAGACGACATCCGTCATTGTCGGTACGATGTATCCTTTTTTGATCCGATGCCAAGTGCTGCGGCGTCCGCGCTTGAGATCACCGAACCGCTGCAGAATGGGTTTGCCGCCGCCAATCAGGGTAGCCAGGCTTCCGATAGATTCTCCATAGGCCTGGTTATCAGTGACCGGTTCTGTGAGAACCACTTTGGACAAAAAGGCGAAGTTGGTGTTTTGTGATTTTTTATCCCGATAGGCATGTCCGTTGACACAGACAAAATTACTGTATCGCTCTAATGATACAAAACCACCTTGATTGGTGCAGAATGTTCGAGTTTGATCATCATATTTTGCGGTTTGGATGAAAAATGTAGGATCGTAGATGATATCACAGAGATCTTGCATAATGTCATTGTGCACCTCGACGCGAACACCGACCTCGATGCCGCGTTGTTTCAGCCTGATGCCATAACTTTTAGCCAGATTCCCAACCCACTCCGCACCGACTCGACCGGGGGCTAGGATGACATTATCGGCAAAATATTTTTTATTCTGGGTTTCCACGCCGGTCACATGTTTGTTTTCAACCAGAAGTTTCTGGACTTCTTCCGAAGTGTGAATGATCACACCTTTGGATTTGATGTGATCGGCCATGGCGGTTATGTGTTCGGGAAGACGATCGCTGCCAAGATGCTTTTGCTTTATAATCAGCAGATCGATACCGTAGCGTTTAGCTCGTTTGCGTATTTCTCGAGCTTCCTCCAAATCGGTTGGATAGGAGGGCCCATCCATCCCGAACTTGTTAAAGATTTGTTCGGTTTCATCGATGAGCTTTTCGGCGCGATCAATCGGCATAAACTGGGAGAGATCTGTTTTGCCTAGCTTGTAAATGTAGTTTAATTTGCCGTCCGAAAACAGTCCTGCCCCGCCGATTCCGCTGAGAATATTGCAGGGCTGGCACTTGATGCATTCGTGATAGGTACTGATCGGACAATTACGTTTTTGGGAGCCTTTGCCTTTTTCAATCAGTAAGATTTTTTTAGCAGAGTGCTCACTCAAGTAATAGGCCGAAAACAGACCCGCCGGCCCGCCACCGACAATAATGATATCGTAGTTCATATTTTTTTTAGTTCCTTCTCGCTTTGAAAATTTCACCATCAGCTTTTAGGCATCGTATCACATTATCGACCCGGAAAGGAGGCCTGCTGAATAGTTTATGGTTCAAAGGTTCTATGAGGATAAAATATATCCTCCTCCGGGCAGACTTAGCCTTTCAATCACAGATTAAATTTGTTAAGGTTTCACCATGATCTATAACCTTGCCGAATATCTGCGTCAACCGCTAAAAATTGGAAACAAATCCATCGAAAAAAGGCTTATTCTGGCTCCGTTGACTTTTCTCGGTAATATCGCTTTTCGTGAGCTGGTTTCACGATACGGCGGTTATGGCCTGCTGTACTCCGAGATGTGCAGTGCTAAGACGGTTCCCCATGAAAATCGTTTCGTATCGCCTTGTTTCAGGTGGCGGGATGAAGAACGCTCCCGCTTGGTGTGCCAGATTTTTGGTGCCGATCCTTTGGAGATGGCGGAGGCCGCCCGCAGGATTGAAAACGAAGGTTTGTTTGGCGTGGATATAAATTTTGGTTGCTCAAACACTACTATCTGTCGCCGGCATTGCGGGGCGGCTTTACTCAAAAATCCGGATCTGGCGGCAACTATTGTGGCTGAAGTGCGAAGGGCGGTTTCATTTCCGCTGTCGGTGAAGTTTCGCACCGGCTGGCAGGACGATTCCGAAATTGCAGTACACTTGGCTACACGATTTGAGGATGCAGGTGCCGATGCCCTGATTTTTCACCCGAGAGTGGCGCCGGATCGGCGTTCGCGACCCCCTAAATGGGCCTACATCGGCAGGGTCAAGCAGGCCGTCAACATTCCGGTTTTCGGCAACGGCGATGTGTTTGATCGCGATGACTGCCGACGTATGATTATTAAAACCGGATGTGACGGGGTGGCTATCGGCCGAATGGCTGTTGCCAGACCGTGGATATTTGCCGAATTGACGGAGAATTTTCAGCGTGACCCGGCGCTGTTTGCCGATGCCGCCATTCAACTGGCCCGGCTGCTTGCAACACACTTTGACCCGGTCGCGGCAATCAAACGCTTCAAACGATTTTCATTTTATTTTTCCGCCAACTTTCGCTTTGGACACACCCTGTATTCGAGAATCTTAAAAGCCGGGAATATGAAAGAAGTCTACCCTATTCTGACACGGTTCTTTGCACAAGGTCCTGATGTTGCTGCGAGGCCGAATATGAATTATTTCTGAACCGCTCAACCTATAGAGGATTTTCAATTATGACCTACAATATTGCTCTGATTCCAGGAGACGGCATCGGTAAAGAAGTAGTTGCCGAAGCAGTCAAAATTATTAAAGTGCTGTCGAAACAGCACGGTTTTGAAATGACTTATACTGAATTTCCCTTTTCCTGTGAGTATTATTTGAAAACGGGGAGTATGATGCCTGCAGACGGCATCGAAAAATTACGTGCCTGTGATGCCATCTTTTTGGGTGCTGTGGGAGATTTACAGGTTCCGGATCATGTATCGCTATGGGGCTTATTGATTCCAATTCGTCGTCAAATGCAACAATATGTCAATGTCCGGCCGGTAAGGCTTTTGCCTGGTATCCAATCACCCCTCGCCAACCGAAAGCCGGAAGACATCGACTTTGTCGTTGTCCGTGAGAATAATGAAGGTGAATACTCACAAATCGGCGGACGGGTTTACGAGGGGACCGATCTGGAAATGGCAGTCCAGGAAACTGTTTTTACGCGCAAGGGGGTGGATCGTATTATGCGGTATGCTTTTGAATTGGCTCAAAACCGGCCCCGAAAGCACCTGACATCCGCCACTAAATCCAACGGCATCATACACACGATGCCTTTCTGGGACGAACGATTCAAGGCTATTTCGCAGGAGTATCCGGATGTGAAAACTGCACAGTTTCACATAGATATTCTGACGGCACATTTCGTACAACATCCCGATTGGTTTGACGTTGTTGTCGGCAGCAACCTTTTCGGCGATATCCTTTCCGACCTCGGGCCCGCAATAGCCGGCAGTATTGGAATCGCTGCATCCGCCAATCTCAATCCTGGAAAAGAGTTCCCCTCGATGTTTGAACCCGTCCACGGTTCAGCGCCGGATATAGCCGGCAAAGGAATTGCCAATCCCATCGGCACCTTCTGGTCGGCGCAGATGATGCTGGAGTTTTTGGGAGAAATAAAAGCAGCTCAATCATTAATGAAGGCCATTGAAGCCGTCACTGCCAAACAACTATTTACGCCCGATCTAGGTGGAAATGCGACAACCAAAGAGTTTACTGAGGCTGTATTAAGCGAGCTAAATGGTCAATAATTTCCGGATTAACGCCTTAACGTGAAACGATTAAATATTCACTTGACAAATGCAGGTAATTAAAAATATTCAATAGATAATATCAAACTTTAATTCTTTTCCCGACTTGCCCGGGGTTCGGCAATAACCCGGCGATCGGGTGTCCGATGCTTTTTTAAATGTATGATTGGAAGCAGCCATCAACCGAAATAACGAACAAAAAAAGGAGGAAGTTATGAAATCAAAAGGTTTTATTTTTTTTGCAGTCACTCTTGCAACGATTTTAACCATTGGCCTGGTAAGTGCATCAGCCGCAGATTATCCCAAACGACCCATCACATTGATCTGCCCATGGGGGGCCGGAGGTGGGACGGATGCAGTCTCCCGTATCATTGCTACCCTGCTCAAGAAAGATATAGGTGTTCCCGTTAACGTCGTCAACCGAACCGGAGGAAGCGGTGCTGTGGGTCATACGGCTATGGCCACCGCCAAACCGGACGGCTATACCATCGGAATGCCGACGGTGGAAATTACCATGATGCACTGGATGGGTTTGACCAAAGTTACTTACAAGGACATGACCCCGATCGCCATGGTGAATTTCGATCCGGCAGGCATTAATGTCCTCACGAAATCATCCTGGAAAACGTACAAGGATCTTGAAAATCATGTTCGCGAAAACCCGGGCAAACTGAAGGATTCCGGCACCGGCCAGGGCGGAATCTGGCATCTGGCCATGGCCGGATGGCTCAAGGCGCTCGGACTGCCCCCGACTGCCATTAAATGGATTCCCAGCAAAGGTGCAGCACCGGCATTGCAGGACCTGATGGCCGGCGGCATTGACATGACCACCTGCTCCCTGCCTGAAGCAGCCACCTTAATCGATGCCGGTAAAGTCAGACCCCTGGCGATCATGGCTTCTGAGAAAGATCCGAAGTTTCCGGATGTTCCGACTCTCAAAGAACTGGGTATCGACTGGACCTGCGGTGCCTGGCGTGGAATTGCCGCTCCGGCGGGTACACCACCTGAGATCGTAGCCGTGTTGGAAAAAGCCATCGAAAAGGTTGTCAAGAGTGATGAGTTCATCAAATTCATGAAGAATCGCGGTTTTGGCATCTACTGGTTGAACTCAACCAATTTTGCCAAAGCACTGGCCCAAGCCGACAAAGACAACGGCGAAATCATGAAAGCCGCCGGGATTGCCAAGTAGAGAGTCCCTGCCCCGGGATGAACAGGCTTTGATTTCACCCCGGAGGCGTGGTGTTTGCCGTTAGACACCGGCTGGAATATTGGGATGCTGGGAAAATGGAATGTTGGGTATGATGAGCGGATGATGTCTTGTTTTTACCTCTGATGCGTGTCTTATGTATATAATATAGATCTCATTCCGCTAAACCCAGTATTCCAAAATCCCACTATTCCACCATTCCTTGTGGTTTAACAAAAGAGGGGTTGCAAAAAGCACCGTGATTCTCTCCGAGGCGTGGGTTCTCCGAGGTATGGGTTCTGCCGAGGCCAATAAGCTGTAATAATTCCGATACATTTAATTAGGTTATCATCATGAGAGTCAGTAATACGGCCATCGGACTGTTTCTTATCCTTTTTGCCGCTGTTGTATTATGGCACGTTCAGAGTTTCCCTTCCCTGGACAACGGATACCCGGGACCTGCGCTGTTTCCTTCCGTCCTGGCCGTATTATTCATTCTTTGTGGGATCGGGCTTATCATTCAGGGTATCCGGCAGCATCAAAAGCTACTTGAATTCGATATCGGTTCCCTTACACTTTCAGGCTTGCTCAACATATTGTTCGTGCTCGGAACGATTGTCTGTTATATTTTTCTTGCCGAGTACATCGGCTTCCTTATTTTTTCCTTTGTGGTGCTCATGATCCTGATGAAATGGTTGAAGGTAAAAACACTTTCGAGCATTGTGATGTCTGTTGGTGTAACGCTGGTCATCTATCTTCTGTTTGCTAAAGTACTTCTGGTACCCCTGCCCTGGGGGCTTTGGGGCTGGTAATTATTATGGAAAATATTCTGACCGCCTTTGCTTTGATTTTTCAGCCATATGTAATGATGATCATTGCTATTTCAGCTCTTTACGGGTTGTTTGTCGGCTCGATTCCCGGTCTGACGGCAACCATGGCGACGGCCCTGCTGGTGCCGGTTACATTTTTTATGGACCCGGTACCGGCTTTGGCGGCCATCGTTACCATGGAAGCCATGGCGATTTTTGCCGGTGATATCCCCGGAGCGCTGGTTCGCATTCCCGGCACCCCGTCGTCAGCCGCCTATGTGGATGAGTCGTATGCCCTGACCCGGAAAGGACTGGCCGGATTCGTTCTGGGCGTCGATGTTACGGTTGCAGCCATTGGCGGTCTGATTGGTGCTGTTATCCTTATTTTGTTAGCCCCCATGCTGGCTGAGGTGGCCATGCAGTTCACCTCATTCGAATATTTCTGGCTGGCCTGCATCGGGTTGAGCTGTTCTGTGCTGGTAACCAAAGGATCCCTGCTCAAGGGTCTAATTTCGCTGTTGATCGGGCTTGCCATGACTCAGGTCGGGGTTGACATTACCCTGGGATATCCCCGATTTACTTTTGGCGTTACGGATTTTTTAAACGGTTTCACCTTCATACCGGCCATGATCGGCATGTTTGGCGTTTCCGAGGTCATGCGCAATGTTTCTTCCGAGGATCGTGCTTACGATGCCCGGGGTGTTCAAATCGGAAAACTGTTTACGGGGGTATTTAAAACCTTAAAACGATACAAGTTTAACATTGCCAGGTCCGGTCTGATCGGGACTTTCGTGGGAATACTGCCCGGTGCGGGCGCCGATATCGGGGCCTGGATTGCCTATGCAGTGAGTAAAAAGTTTTCAAAAGAGCCTGAAAAATACGGCACGGGACACATAGAAGGAATCGTTGACGCGGGTACGGCCAACAATGCCGGCTTGGGCGGTGCCTGGGTCCCGGCACTGGTCTTTGGTATCCCGGGAGATTCCATTACCGCTATTGTTATCGGGGTGCTGTTTATGAAGGGCCTGCGGCCCGGACCGATGATTTTTCAGCAAACCCCTGAAATTCTATACGCCGTCTATATCACCTTTATTCTCGCCAATCTGATCTTAATTCCCTTTGGTGTCCTGGCCATTAAGGCCGGCGGCCAGATGCTGCGGGTGCCCCGCAATATGCTCATGCCCGCCATTTTAATGTTTTGTATGGTCGGTTCTTTTGCCATCAACAATACGGTTTTCGATGTCGGCGTTATGCTCGTTTGCGGAATCATGGCTTTCTTCATGGAGGCCAATGATATTCCGGTGGCTCCGGCCATTCTGGGGATCGTTTTGGGACGTCTGCTGGAGGACAGTTTTATGGTCTCCATGATTAAAAGCGATTGGGATTTGACCGTGTTCTTTCACCGCCCGGTGAGCGCTGTTCTTGGCATAATAACCGTTATTTTGTGGAGCGGTCCCTTTATTGCGGCTTTTCGTAAATGGCGCAAAGATGTCAAGGATTCCGAAACTTAAACCAATGTATGCAAACCAAACGTCAATGATGTGGTCTGATGCCGGTGGTTGATGTTGATCTTCGATTTTTTGCAGATCTTTAGTTGGTTGAACTTCGCTTCGCAATTGGAGCGATGGAATAATGGAATGG
>JAJRVC010000314.1 GCA_024277475.1 Deltaproteobacteria bacterium | reverse complement strand
TGGGTGGCGACTGATCTTCGTGCTTGTTGCCTGCTAAATCATACCGGCTGACTTCATTCACTCTGGAAGTGAGAAATTTGTTTTTCTGAATCTGTCTTTCTTAAAACAAAACATAATAAGCTAAGCCACCGATATCACACGATATTCAAAACATCTCTTGAAACATGACGTGACAGTCTCAAAAAGCGTGACACACGACAATCCAGTTTATCCGAAATCTGGGTGATATTTCATATATTCTGCAAATAGTCAAATATCTCTTTCCAATTTAAGAAATGATGTTTATACATAAATTGAGCAGTTCAACGTTCATTTTAGTTAATATTTAGCACTGTACAAAATGGTTTGAAAGGAAATCTGTGAGTTCCCGACCTGCTTTGCCGCTTAAAAAGACCACTTCAGGCCCAAAAAGTCCATTCGGATTGCTGAAAGCACCACTTCCGCCGGTTAATGATTCCGAGGGCCAATACGTGCCTACCTCCCTGCCCTTTATGGTAGATGCCCATGTTCATTTCTTCCCGGATCATTTTTTTTACGCCGTCTGGCAATGGTTCGAGCAATTCGGCTGGCCAATACGATACCAGCTGAGGTCACCGGAAGTTATTGACTTCCTTCTTTCCCACGGTGTTGACCACATTGTTGCTCTGCATTACGCGCATAAACCGGGCATTGCACGGGACTTAAATGCATACATGGCAAAATTGAGCCATTCTCATCCCGGAATAACCGCCCTGGCCACTGTGTTTCCCGGTGAAAACAAGGCCGTCGCGATTCTCGAAGATGCCTTTCTAAGCGGGCTTAAGGGCGTAAAGCTTCATTGCCATGTGCAGTGTTTTGACATGAACAGCGATCCTATGAATGAAATCTACCAAGCATGCACTGTACATAAAAAACCCTTAATCATGCATGTGGGGCGGGAACCCAAAAGCCCGGCCTATCCATGTGATCCCTATGTTTTATGCAGGGCAGACAAACTGGAGCGTGTTCTAAGGGATTATCCCAGCCTGAACATATGTGTGCCTCACCTCGGAGCCGATGAATTTGATGCGTACCGCAAAATGTTGTTAAAATACGACAATCTCTGGCTGGATACCACCATGACCCTGGCGGATTATCTGCCCATGGACTATGTTCCCGAGCTGACGCAAATGGGGGCGGATCGCATTATCTTCGGCACTGATTTTCCGAATCTTCCCTATGCCTGGGACCGGGAGATCAAGCGCCTCATCGAGCAAAAGCTTCCGGATACCGTTCTGGAAAAAATCCTGGGGAAGAATGCACTGGAATTTTACTCAATAAATAAGGAGACCCATTATGAAAAAATTGACGGTTGAAGATTTGGATTTGCATGGCAAACGCATCCTGATGCGGGTTGATTTTAATGTGCCGCTGGAGGGCGGAAAGGTAGCCAATGACAAGCGCATCAAGGCGGCTTTTTCTACAATCAGATACATTGTGGAAAAAGGGGGGAAACTGGTCCTGATGTCGCACCTCGGCCGGCCGAAGGGGTCAAGGGTTTCCGAGATGTCCTTGAAGCCTTGCGTGGCGGTTTTAAGCCGGCTGTTGGGCAGAGATGTGGCTTTTGTCGATGACTGTATCGGAGAGGCCGTAGAAACCGCAGTAAACGGCCTCGATGAGGGCGATGTTCTGTTACTTGAAAATCTTCGTTATTACAAGGAAGAAACGGATAATGATGCCGAATTTGCCGCAAAACTTGCCGAACTCGGTGATCTGTATGTCAACGATGCTTTCGGAACCGCCCACCGAGCCCATGCCTCCACCGAAGGAGTGACACACTTTTTCAAACAGTGTGCCGCCGGATATCTCATGGTAAAAGAGCTCGACTATCTAGGCCGGGTCATGGAAAACCCCGCAAGACCGTTTGTTGCCATTCTCGGAGGTGCCAAAATATCCGGCAAAATCGATGTTATCGCCAACCTGCTGCCCAAGGTTGATAAAGTGATTATCGGTGGTGGTATGGCCTACACTTTTTTTAAAGCCCAGGGTCTTGAAATCGGTAGATCTTTGCTCGAAACGGATAAGGTCGCCTATGCCAAAAAAATTTTGGCTCAAGGGGGTAACAAACTTGTTTTTCCGGTTGACTGCATGGTCACCGATTTTTTCGATTTTGACGCCCGCAAAATAGGCACGCTGAAGGAAGTCAGTGCCGATGCCATCCCTTGTGATTGGGAAAGCCTTGATATCGGCAGCAAATCCATCGAAGCATTTCGTTCCGTGCTCGAAAATGCCAGAACCGTTATCTGGAATGGCCCCATGGGTGTGTTTGAAATAGACGAAACCGCCCGCGGAACTTATGCCATTGCCGATCTGTTGGCTCAAGTGACCGCTAAAGGGGCCACCACCGTAATCGGTGGCGGCGATTCGGCGTCTGCCGTCAACAAAGCCGGGGTGGCTTATAAGGTATCGCATGTCTCCACCGGCGGTAGAGCCTCGCTGGAATTTATTGAGGGAAAAACCCTGCCGGGGGTTGCGGCGCTGACGGATAAATAGGTGTTAAGTGCTCCTATTTGTATTGGTAAGCCACAATTCCATTATTCCAATCGCTCGACTTTGCCATTAGACCCTGGGGCTCTCGACAGGTTATGAGCAAAGCGAACTAACCGGTTAATCCCATAGATCCTGTTGGATAACAAAATCCAAATAGAATTTATTCATTAAAATTTAGTCGGCCAGTTTGCCAGTTTATGCTCACTGATTCCCTTTCTGCGGGTGTTATGGCTGATCTCAAGAGCTCTGATAATGTAAGACCGCGTTATCCTCGGATCAATAACATCGTGGATGTAATGTTTTGCGGCGGCGCCGTAGGGCGAGGCGTCATCCACCAGTTGGTGCATGAGCCTCTGCCACTCCTCAGATGCTTTATCGGTTGCCGAAGGTTTGCCGCCATAAACCACATTGGCAGCGATAGCCGGATCCACAAAGCTCATCTCCGCAGAGGGCCAGGCTACCAGGAAATCGGTCGCACAGCCGGATCCGCACATGTTCCAGAAAGCCATTCCGTAGCTTTTTCTCACCACAATCGAAATTTTGGGAACCGTCAACAGCCCCAGCGCATTCATATAGTTCATAACCCGGGCGGCCACTCGCTTGCGTTCGGCCTCTTTGCCGACTAAGAAACCGGGAATGTCGTGGAAAAAGAGCAAAGGAATATTAAAGGAATCACAAAGACAAAGAAAACTGATGACCTTGTCGATGCCGTCGGTATCCATGGCACCCGCATTATACATGGGCTGGTTAGCGACCAACCCGACGACTCCACCGTCGATCCTTGCCAGTGCCGTAATGACCGATTTTCCAAAGGCGGACTTGATTGGGAAAAGGCTTTGGCTGTCCACAATGCAGCTTAAAAGACGGTGCATGTCATATCCCCGATTGCGCTGTTCAGGCAGCAAATCAAGGATATTTGCCATATTCGAACCGGAGCCTTCCGATACCGGCACCCGCGGCGGCAGCTCATCACAATGAGACGGCATATAAGATAGGTATTGCCGGATGATCTGAAAACAGTCCGCTTCATTTTGGGCAACACAGTCCACATTGCCGGTAATTTCCGCGTGAACCCGCCAGCCACCGAGTTCCTCATCCGTAACCGATTCGCCCAGCGCCAGTTCAACCACCCGGGGACCGGAAACCCCCATGGCACTGCCCTTTACCTGCACGACAAAATCGGACAGACAAGCCATCCAGGTGGGCATGCCGTAACACTCACCCAGGATGGCGGTGATCATGGGGGTTTGCCTCACCCGGCTCATCATTTGCAAGTAGCTGTCAAAACCACTTCCGCCGTATGATGCCAATCCCGCGGCTCCCATGATATCGGGCATACGCGCACCGCCGGCCTCACCCAGATAAACAACAGGGTGCCCGCGGTGAGCTGCCAGCATTTTGAGTTCCCCCTCCTTGCGGCCTGCCACCCGACTGGACGTTGCCGCCAGTACGGTAAAATCATTCGAAACGACCACCACCTGGCGTCCATCCACCTTTCCGTAGCCGGCAATTTTGCTGTCGGCCGGTGTCCTTTCTTCCATTCCGGGGACATCCGAGTGATTGAACATGCCGACCTCAAGAAATGAACCCGCATCCAAAAGACGATCGATTCTTTCCCTGGCAGTTAATTTTCCCTTGTCATGCTGCTTTTTTACTTTTTCGGCACCACCCATTTCAAGGGCCCGGGCTCTCTTTTTTGCAAATTCATTCAGTTCTTTTTCAAAATGCATTAAATTTTTCCTATGTATTTTATGCTATGAGCTATGCTATCTTGCCTCCAATCCAACCTTTGACGCTATGCCAAATCATTTTCTATGGTGATTCTTGCCGGAACTGATTGAGGAGATTCGGCCCGTAACCCCAATCGCCCAAAAACCGGGCCCTTTTTGTACTTTTTCTATTACAAAGCGAGCACTCCTTTTCAATGGGCTAAAGATATCGGGCCTCTTGTACCCGATAACCGGTTCAATCTTTATTACGGCATGATGCCATGACGTGTTACCAGCGACGGTGATGCATTGCGTCTGTTCAGGGCCATTTCGAGCGCACGAATGATCCGCGGACGGGTCTCCCGCGGATCGATAACGTCATCCACGTTAAAGCTGCCGGCCGCAGGGTATGGACCGCAGTACTGCTGGTAGTTTTTTTCCTGCTTTGCGAGGTAAGTTATCAGTTCGCCTTTATTCATATTTTCGGTCCCGTGTGCCGCGAGAACGCCGCTGTCCACCGGCATGGAACCAAAATCGACACCCGGCCACGCCAGGGTCAGGATTTGCTTGGCGCCGTAACCGCACATAGCGCAGCCGCCAAAGCCGAATGCTTTGCGGATCACGACGGTAATCTTGGGAACGTCGGAAAAGGCCAGGGAATGGGCCACGGCCAGGCCAAAACGCAGCGCACCTTCCCTTTCGGACTGAGGACCGGTCATCACCCCCGGCACGTCCACCAGAAAGATAAGCGGGAGGGTGTAAATCACGACCGTTGGAGAAGATGACGTAAAAAGTGAAAAAGTACGGGACATTTAGGCCTCTCTGTGTTAGAGGATAATAAATACCTCTAACCCAAGGAGATTATTATGGAAAAGAATTGTTAT
>JAJRVC010000313.1 GCA_024277475.1 Deltaproteobacteria bacterium | reverse complement strand
CCATGAATTCCTCCTCACGCGTCATGATGTATTTGACCGGACGGCGGGCCTTGCGGGCCAAAAGTGCAATGATCGGATGAAAGTTGCGGATCCATATCTTGCCGCCGAAAGCACCGCCGATGGTCGGGGCATTGACCACAATGTCACTGGGATCCATGTTCAGGGCTTTGGCCAGCTCCGCACGGCCCTGGAAAATTGCCTGCAGACCGGTGTAAATTTTCAGACGTGCGGCCGGCGGCCATTCGGCCATTACACCGAAGGGTTCGAGATAGCAGGGCAGAACCCGGTGAGTTGCGAACTCTTCCCGGAAGACATGGTCGCAAACGGCCAGGGTCTTTTCAAAATCGCCCCTTTCTATTTCATAAGTTTTGGCAAGATTGCACGGCTTGTCCTCGTGTATCAACACTGCCCCGTCCTGCAGTGACTGCTCGGGATCAAAAAGTGCAGGTAGGGGTTCATATTGAACCTGGATAAACTCCAGGGCCCGTTGGGCAATGGCGGTGGTTTCCGCTGCTACGGCGGCGACTTCCTCACCGGTGTATCGCACTTTTTCCCGGGGCAAAATGGTGGCATCGGCCACATCAAGTCCGAATCGGGTATCCGGACAATCCGCTGCAGTTAAAACCGCCTTGACCCCCGGCAAGATTTCGGCTTTAGATGTATCGATATCCAGGATGCGTGCATGGGCATGAGGCGAACGCAGTATTTTTGCATGCAGCAGTCCGGGCAGCTCAAGATCATCCAGATACTTTGCCTGGCCGGTGACCTTGCCCGGGCCTCCCTTGAACGGCACCGACTTGCCGATGGCATGACGCTTTTCGGCCATTTATTATCTCCTTAAAATTCAGAGCTCCTGATGTGTCGTAAAGTCTGATGTAACAGAAATGTCTATGATCGCTTCAACAATGCTGAATTGGAGCGAATAGTTCTGAATTTTATTGCTTATTTTTGATAAATTTTTTAGCATCTCCAACTTACGCTTTTTTCTCCGAGACGATCACCGCCCCCTCTTCCGGCGGCGGTGTCTGGCGGCTGCGGTCGCGGATGACCAGCTCGCCGTCAATCAAGGCCATGGATACACCCAGTAAATTTCCTGCCGCCAAGGCTTGCATGGCATCTGCCCCCACGGACCCCTGGATTTTACCTAAAATCACCAGATCGGCCGGCATGCCCTCTCGGATGAATCCTGAATCCAGACCGTGGGCCCGGGCAGCAGATCCGGTCGCCATACAGACCGCCTGCTCCGGTTTAAGGCCTTGGGCCGTTGCGGCAATCGCCATGATGCGCAGCATAGCCCGAGGTGTGACGCCGGTGCCGCTGGGGGTATCACTGCCCATGATCACCCGATGCAGCTGACCCTTTTGCACGGCCCACTCCGCCGTTTTGACAGCCAAACCGGCGTTGCCGCAGTAGGCCAGTTCCAGATAGCAACTACCCTCAGCGACAATGCGTTGGACGTCTGCCGGGCTGGGCGGAATCGGCCCGCCGTTGATATGACCGGCGATGTCCGGCTTAAGAGACAGGATCAACTCGGCGTCAGCAGGCTTGGAAACTCCCGAGCGGGAAACACCTCCGGAATGAATTTTAACTTTGAGCCCGTGACGGCGTGCCCAGATCATGTAGTTGGCCTGCTCTACGGGGTTGTCGCCGTATGGGTAGAATATGAATTTCACCAGTTTACTTCCGGCCTCGGCTACACATTCGAAGTCGGCCTCGCAAAGTCCCGGGACTAAGAGCAAAGTGCCTGCTTCCACCTTGACCCCGGCCGGTCGGTAGTTGTCGTAGCAGGCACGGGTGACAAGTGCCAGGGAGCGGAATACCGCCGGATCCGGATGTTCGATGGGCAGTCCGGGCAGATGTAGCTCACCGGCTGAAACCATCCGGGTGATGCCGCACTGCATGTAGTTGCTGATCCAGTTTGTGCAGTTCTGCACCGGTGTCCAATCGCCGAAGCTCAGGTGCACGTGGGAATCGATCAATCCGGGTGCAACCGTATTTTTACGAGCGTTTATCACAAGATCAGCCCGGGTGTGTGAGGTGCCGACTTCTCGGAACAGGCCGTCTTCAATATAAAGCGAATCGGCCTCGATCAAAGGAGCGCTCACATCGCCGCTGACAAGACACCCGATATTTTGTATCAATACCGATGGCATGATGTTTCCTTAGTTTTAACTTATAGGCGGGCATCAGTCCCTTGGGGGCGGAGGATCGCCCCAGTTTCGAATCTCACGTTCGGTCCGGATCTCATATAGATGTTTCAATTTGCGCCGGTGACCGCCCAGTTCGTAGTAAGTGTCGGTCTCCATGGTGTACTCGATGGGAGCTACCACCGCCGGAGCCGGAGTCCAGCAGAAGCTGCGCCACTGCATTTTACCCACGTCAACCAAAAAATTGATGCCGCCGCCGGGCATAACGCAGGCCGGGACACCACCGACGGTGAGCCTGGCCCTGCCGTCATGCACCGCACGGTTCAGTTTGACCGGGCTGCTGGAAATTCCGGCGCGGGCACTGCCGCCGCAGCCGCCCATATACATCCCGGAAGTAAGAGCCGGTTCTTTATTTTCGCCGATAATCCGATACATTTCAGCAGCCTCAGGCGGCAGATCGATACTGTGGAAGCGCTTATTTTCATCGGCCTCCAACAAGGCAGCCTGGGTACCGGTCACCTCAAGCACCAAAAGCTTCATGCCGGGAAATACTTTTTCCGGATCCTCGACATCAAAGGCCTGCAGCGGATCCTCGATGTCGGTCCCCCCCCAGCCCCGGCCCGGGTTACCAAAATAACGGCCGGGCGTGGTGTAGCGGCCTTTAGGCCTCAGGCCCCGCCACTCAAAACCCAGAATATGCCCCACATGGCTTTCGCTGAACAGACCGGTAATGTCGGAGTCCAGAACAATGATTTCATCAGCCAGGCTTTTGAGGCGCTCGCCAAACATACCCATAATGGCGGCACCGCAGGCAATTTTCATGGCTGCCGAAGGTTTGTCATCAATAAGAGGCTCGCTGCCGATCTTCAGATCAAGCCGCGCCCCGCCCTCTACCTTAAGCCGGAACGCTTCACCGTTGCAGGCGCCTGCAATGAGTTTAACCGCCTTGAGCCGGCTCTTGCTTTTCATAACATTGATGCCGCCCAGGCTGATCATTTTTGAGCCGTACTGCTCGGTGGTCACATGTCCCACCGGAATGCCCTTGTATTTGACAGGAGCCGTCTCCTTGCCGATAAAACGATCGGTATCTATTTTCAAAAGCAGGCTGGAGTAAGTCAACGGAGATTCCGTTACGACCGTGACGACATCCAATCCTTCGATGGTTTTACAGGCGGCGATGGGGCTGGGAATATAATCCGGATAGGATCCGCCGGCACCCACCGCGGTGATCACCGGTTGGGCGGTCAATGCCTCGCGGTAAATCCGGCTGATATCCCTGTTCTCAGGCAAAAGCAACGGTCGGGCATGGACAACTTCCCCGTTCAGGTTACGGTAGCGCTGACATGCCCCCAAGCATTGCGGTGGTATCCGGCAGGCCACCGGGCAGTGCTCGCAAACAGCCGGCCCTTCGGCCTGGACTTCTGCAGGCGGCGGGGCGATGGCCTGCACAGGACAAATACTGACGCACAGGCCACAAACGACGCAGTTTTCACCGAATTGAGGAATCTTACCGTCGTTCATGGTGACAACCTTTAGGGGACATTCCAGGGCGCACAGGCCGCAGGCATTGCATTTTTCAGTGTCCAGAATCATGTGTTTACTCCAAAATCTCGTAATCAAGCTACCTATGGTTCCCGAGCGACGGCCAGCCTGGTGGTTTTACGTCGGTGGCTGTAGTATTGCCAAGACAAACAGGCCAGGAATGAGACCAGACTCAACCAAAACAACGGGGTCTGATGACCGAAAAGGTACATGGCGCTGATCAGGGCCGTCGCCAAAAACACAGCCCGCGAAAGGGTTTCCAGGGAGCTGAAGCAGTAGCCGACCAGAACCATCTGACAGGTTACGATCATAATCGCAATGCTGCCCAGCTGCATCGCACTGATCCCCCAGCCGCCATCCGGCTGCATGATGACCAAAGGAACGAAAACAATAAAGTATGGCAGCAAAAAGGCAACAAATGCAGCTTTGAGCGCCTCCCAGTTGGTTTGCCAGTAGTTAGCCCTCGCCATGCGGGCCGCCACCAGGGCACCAATGGCCACCGGTGGAGTAATATGGGAAAAAGCGGCAAAAATGAAGCAGAACAGATGAGCCTGCAAAAGAGGAACCCCCATGCTAAGCAGAGCCGGTACTGCGCCGATGGCGACCAGCATGTAGGCTGCCGCTGTGGGCACCCCCATACCCAGCAAAATGGAGCTGATC
This sequence comes from Deltaproteobacteria bacterium, assembly GCA_024277475.1. The sequence goes on along the minus strand of JAJRVC010000313.1, from coordinate 3,916 downwards.
ATGGCGATGAGGAGCGCCACGATTATGATGCCCCCGCTGATGTCACCGATCAGAAGCGGCAGCTTAATGCCCAGGCCGCTGACCTTGATGCAGGTGGCTACAACTCCGATAAGGGCGCAAATCACAGCAATCTGGCACCCCGTTATAGCGGCCTTAGAAATTTCTTCGAAAACCTTTTTGGGGTTCAGACGGGTTTGTTTGCGCAGGCTGGCCAAAAGCCCCAGCACGATTATGGAAACAATACTCCAGAACCCGACGTAAGGCAGAGAGAACCCCTGATTGAGCAGATACACCAATAGGCCGATGGGGACTACGAAAATGGGTGCATCCCAAAAAAGCTGTTTGACATCAACTTCCTCCATCTTACATTCGAGACCTTGTTTTTTAGCAGTAAGCTGCACGTAGCAGAATACGCAAAAATAGTAAATGACGGCTGGTATCACTGCCGCCACCACGACCTTCATATAAGGTATTCCGGCAAATCCGGCCAGGATAAAGGCGGTAGCTCCCATAACAGGGGGAGTGATCTGCCCGCCGTTGGAAGAAACCGCCTCGATAGCCCCGGCCTGTTCAGGCGAATAACCGGCATTTTTCATCATGGGAATAGTAAATGCGCCGGTGATCGTGACATTGGCCACGGTTGAACCGGTGATGGTGCCCAATAACGAGCTTCCGACAAGGGCCACCATAGCCGGTCCTGCACTCAGCTTGGAACCGACCCAACGGCCCAGTCCGATGATGAAACGGGTGCCACCGAAGGCGCTTAACAGTCCACCAAAAAAAATAAATAAAAACAGATAGATAGCTGAGAGCTGCAGGATGTCGCCGTAAACTCCCATGCCGCCCTCAAATTCGACCGTCACCCACTGTATCAGCTTGACACCCCCCACATCTGCCACGGTGAAGGGGGGCGGTAGGTATCGTCCCAGAAACAGATAGAGCAGCGCAGCAATGGTCACCAGCGGAAAGGTCTTGCCGAAGACTACCCAGTTGGCGACCAGGAGCACCACAACCACCACCACGCCGGCCGAAAGGTCCAACACGGTTGGTATCGCCGATCGAAACATCATAATAGCATCCAAAGAGACCATAAAATATAGGGTGGCCGCCACCGAACAGATGAGCAATGCCAGATACCCGCCCCAAGAAGTCCTGCTCTGGGCTTTGGCCATCAGGGAGAGACAGACCACCGTTAGAGCCAAGCCTAAATGGGTAATCATGTGTCCTTCCGGATCCTGGATCATAATCTGGGTATAAAGTAGCTGATAGACCCCCATGGCAATGGCCACCCAGGGCAACACAAGACCACTGATCCGCCGTAACGTTTCCATTGAAATTTTCCCCGCGCAAGTGGTGTCCGTCCCGCTATTATCTCCTTCGGGACTTTAAAATAAATCTGATTTTGATTATTACCTTATCCTAATAAGCAGTCGACAACACTCCCGACAGACAATCTGAAACCAATATATAGGACATATCCGTTCTGATGTGTATCGCAATAAACGCCAACATAGGAACTATCGCCGCTATTCATCCTGGATTATTACCCGGAATTATGTTTAAAACGTAATCGCCTCGCCAGGCCGGCGAGGCGAAATCCCTAAGCCGATCCTACTTGAGCTGGTCGGCTAGATCCGTCATCTCAATACCCTTCTCCTGGTAATACGCCTTGGTTCCGGCATGGGGCGGTACCACCTTAGGCACAGGGGTAGCGGTCTTGAAGGTGGTGGTCATGTGCTCTCCTTGGGGATGCCACTTAGCCCATTCCTCGGCAGGAGTTTCAAAGATCACCCGCGTGACCTCCCGGACAATTTTGGGGTCCATACTTTCATCGGCCATCAGATAGACCGGATCATTGAAAGCCCACAAAGCCTCAGGCTGGTTCTTGCCGAGAGCTCCGGCCGGCACCCGCACCGGCACCGTACCGTGCTCTTCTTGACGAAGCCTAAGCAAAATATCGTGGTCGAAACCCACATAATGCACCGGTTTTTTGGTCTCCAACAGGTCTACCAGGGGACCCGGGCTGAATTTATGGGGATAGGTGTGGTTGACAATCAGAAAGGTTGCATCACAGAACCCGTCCATCATCCGTTTGGCACCGCCACCAAAGCCGGTGTAAATTAGCTTGACATCGTCCAGGACACCATAGGCTTTGAGAATGGCGATGTGATCCGGGGTGTTGCCGGCACCCTTGCGGCCGACGTCTACGGTCTTGCCCTTGAGGTCTTTGACTGATTTGATTGTGGGATCAAAAGTAACCAGCAGTTGGGTCATGGTGGTAATGTTGGCGATAAAACGTGCCCCAGTGTATGCTTTGCGGGCCTTACTCCATTCGTGACCCGGCCTGGCTTGCAGGGTAGTTGAGGTCGGAGCCAGCCCGATGTACTGTTGCGGCTTTTCTCTGATCATCTCGATGTTGGCGGTCAGCCCGGCGGTGGCCACGGCTTCCGCCCGAAGCCAATCAGATTTTTTATTGATAAAATTGGCCAGGGCTTGGGAAAACGCATACCAGGGATCTTTGACCCTGGCGCCGGCGATATTGATCTTCACTTTTTCAGCGGCGAAAGACTCCACCACCGGTGCGATTGAAAGAGTTAAGGCAATCAGGATGGCCATTACCGAAATTAACATCAAATGCTTCCGTCGTCTGTGTTCCATTTTCTCCTCCTTTTCAATGGTTCATAGGGGTGATTAATTTTTGGATTCCGGAATCCAAGGGCGGTTCCTCGATCCTGGTTTCAGGCGATGATGATACACCACCGAAAATTGAACCTCTTCAACAAAAAACGGATGGAAGTGTTAAAATTCCACTGGCTTGCGTAAATTTGGCAGCCCTGGTTAGAAAACCCGCAACTTTTCCCAATCGCGGCCCACTAGAGTCCTGATTTGCTCGGGAAGCCCGCGCTCTATCTCAGAAATATAGATTTCATGAATCACAAAATCTCTGAACAAGGTCACAAGGCCTCGATTTTCAGTCCACAGTCCGCTGGTAAGGCCTTTTTCATTAATATTGGCGATAGTGGCTTTCCGGCTGTCGGCTGCAACTATAAGACGCCGTTCACCGCTTTCCCGGAAAGGATAGTCACTGGGGCGATGGGGAAAAATTTTACCTTTACCAAAATTAATCGGACCATAGGCCACAATGCGAAGCTCAACTCCCCGCTCTGCTGCTTGATTGAGCGCAGACTTCAATCGCCTCACTTCTTTGGCCCAGGAGACCATGAAGATATTTTCCCTGGAAGTTGAAATTATTTCTTTGGCTTTTTTAATGACGTCTTGATGGCCTGCGATATTCCAAACAAGCGCTTCATTCGGATTCCGGCTGTTTTGAAACGACTTCAAGCCCATCGCCAGGCTGTCAAAAGCCGAGACAATATTCTTCTTCAGTTTTCCTAAAAGTTCATCAGGTGGACAGGGGAAGTATTTTACAGGCTGACTCTCGGTCGGCACGGCGAGTCCATGCTCAACCAACTGATTTAAAATTGCGTAAATTTTGGAAGAAGGGATGCCGACATTTTTAGAAAGTTGGTAGCCTGAAACGCCTTCATACCTGAGTAACGATAAATAAACCCTGGCTTCGCGCTTTGAAACACCTATCTGGTCAAATTTTGCCAGAATCAGATTGATTGAATCAACATCGTTCAATTTTCTTACTCCCAACCAGTATATAGTCCCTATAGGGTTAAAAAATTAATATGTCAACAAAAAAGATTGATTTTTAACTCCCTTTGGGGGTAACCTTTCTTAAATGATCTCATTCCTCTGCCACAGTAATTGAACTCAGCAGCAAGGGCGCTTGGGCTAAGCAGCCTTTTAAGAGCACCACGTTGTTTTTTCATGATAGTTGTTCCCTGACGATGGTTTCGGGAGCCAAGTTATAGTATTTTCTATCAGGTGTGTTTATGGGAAAGAAGAT
>JAJRVC010000312.1 GCA_024277475.1 Deltaproteobacteria bacterium | reverse complement strand
CCACATCGGGGCCGGCGCCGATGCCGATGACCGGGACTTTGACCGCTTCGGCAACCAGCCTCCCAAGGGGGGCCGGCACCGCTTCCAGAATCATCGAAAATACACCTGCATCCTCCAGGGCTTTGGCGTCATCGATAATCTGTTTGGCGGCCGTGGCATCCCGCCCCTGCATCTTGAAACCGCCCAAAGCGCTTGCTGTCTGCGGTGTCAGCCCGATATGGCCCTGTACCGGTATGCCGGCCTTGACGATTGCCTGGATGGTGGGTGCAAAGTCAACGCCGCCCTCCAGTTTGATAACTTCACAGCCTCCTTCCTTCATCAGACGGCCGGCGTTTTGAATGGCATCCCTGATGGAGGTGTTGTAGCTCATAAACGGCATATCGCCGACAATCATGGGACCTCTACACCCCCGCACTACCGCCTTAATGTGGTGAATCATGTGCTCCATGCTGACCTCGACGGTTCCCTCCAGACCCATAACCACCATCCCCAGTGAATCGCCCACCAGGACGATATCGACACAGGCCTCATCGGCCATCAGGCCGAAGGGGTAATCATAAGCAGTCATCATGACCAGTTTGCGACCCTCTTCCTTTGCCTGCTGAACATCGAGAACCGATACTTTTTTGTTACTCATAGTAATTTCTCCTTTATATGACATGCTATGTGGATTTAAAGATAATATCGAATATCGAATCATGAATGTCGAATTTCGAAAGGTGGGAACGCTTCGCTATATCTTTTTTAAAACAGACAGAATACATTCATTCAACGTTCGATGTTCGACGTTCGACAGTTTCTTTTTCGATTTGACCGGCTGTTTTTTTGGCTGGCGGTTGGGCTGAACACTGAAACCTCAGCTGTAATGATATTCCAATGTCTGTACCAGTGCCGTCAAGGTAAAATTTACCGGCGCCTCCAGACCGAGCCGTTTTGCTTCGCGCACAATAAACCCGTTGATGGCGGCAATTTCTGTCTGCCGGCGGCTGTCCACATCCTGTCCCATGGATGACCGATTGAGGGCGGTGGCTTCGGCCACTTTGAATACGCGATCTACCGCGTCATCTTGAACCTTGATATCCGCGGCCCGTGCGACGTTCAAGGCTTCCACAACGGCATTCCGGCTGAGTTCCCGCGTAATCTCCAAATTAAGGACCTGACCGTTTTTAATCTGGGTCAAGGCAGTGATGGCGTTAATGCCGATATTGATCAGAAGCTTGTTCCAAACCACACTGCGCACATCTGCCGTGGATTCGGTTTTGATTCCCGCCCGGTTGAAAAATTCGGCAAACTGCCCTGCGCGTTGCAGCCCACCTTCCGTTTGAGACCATGTGCCGATGGTTGTCGGTCCGGAGCCGGCATGCCGGATACTTCCCGGACCGAGCATGGTGGCCCCATGGGAAGTCGTTCCGGCCAGTATCCGTTCCGGTTCGAAAAATTCGGCAATGACATCGGCATTACCCATTCCGTTTTGCAAAGTCATCACTGAGCCGTCGGAACCGGCGAGGTTTAACGCGGTTTTCGCCGCCAATTTCGTCCGGGATGATTTTACAAATATAATGACCAGCTCAGCCTGCCCAATCTGCTGCAAATCGGCGGTTGCCCTGATTTCAACCGTGCGGATTTTGCCCTCCCGTTCAATTCGAAGCCCATCCTGATTTATGGCTTGCACATGTTCAAGCCACACATCGTACAGCCAGACTTCATTTCCGGCTTCGGCCAGCATGGCTCCAAAGAGGCTTCCCATGGCGCCTGCGCCCACTACGGCTATTTTCATTTGTATACCCCCTTTTGAATGACGAGTGTCGGATGTCGAATGAATAATTATGGAATTATCCATTTTGTATTGAATCGTCTGCGACTTAACTATTGAGAAAATCCTTCCCGTTGAGAGTTTTCCGCCTCAGAACGCCTGGTTCGATCGACGGGATTCAATAATCAATTTCAAAAACTATCCATTGTCGGAGCGTAGCGACTTCATTAATTCGTCATTCGTCATTCCCAAGTCCTTGGCCCCGATTTAGCCAGCAGGCCACAAAATGACCATCGGCAGCTTCGGCCAGGGGCGGTTTTTGTTGTGAACATCGATCAAACCTGTATGGACACCTGGGATGGAAGGTACAACCCGCTGGTGGATCAATGGGGCTGGGGACATCGCCTTCGATAGAGAAGGGTTCCGTCTTGCGGTGCGGATCCGGTAAAGGCACCGCCAGCAACAACGCCCGGGTATACGGATGACGGGGAGATATGGAGAAATCCTCGGTTGTGGCGAGCTCGACAATTGTGCCCAGATACATCACGGCAATCCGATCGCAAATATGTTCGACGACGCTCAGATCATGGGAGATGAAAACATAAGATAGATTGAATTCTTCTTTCAGGTCATCCAATAAATTAATAACCTGGGCCTGGATAGAGACGTCAAGGGCGCTGACCGGTTCATCGGCTACGATCAACTCGGGGCGCACGCACAAGGAACGCGCAATGCCGATTCTCTGTCGCTGGCCGCCGGAAAATTCATGGGGATATTTGTTCAAATCGTCCTTGCGAAGTCCCACTTTTTCCAGAAGCTCCGCCGCTGTTTCCCGGCGCTCATAGCGTGTCAAGGACTGGATAGCCCGCAACGGCTCGGTAACGATGGCATCGATTTTCATGCGCGGATCAAGGCTGGAATAAGGGTCCTGGAAAATGATTTGTATCCGTCGTCGCAGGGGCTTCATTTCAGTGGCGTTCAGAGAACCAATATTTTGCCCGTCAAATTCAATGCGACCGCTGGTGGGTTCGATCAACCGAAGGATCAATCTGCCGAGAGTCGTTTTACCGCAGCCGGATTCTCCCACCAAACCGAAGCTTTCACCGCGGGATACGGCAAACGAGACGCCGTCAACAGCTTTAACCCAGCTTTGGGGCTTGGCTAAGATGCCGCCACCCAGGGGGAAGTGTTTGACCAGATCGACAATGTTCAACAAAGCGAAGTCAGACATTGTCCCTCCTGCGTTCAGGATGTTCTTTTAGCCAGCAGCGGGCCCGGTGGCCTTCGTGTATCCGCCACAGGTCCGGTTGTCGCTCCCGGCAAAGATCAAAAGCCTGCCGACAGCGTTCGGCAAATTTGCAGCCGATGACAATATCCGTCAGCCGTGGCACGGTTCCCGGTATTTAGCTCAATCGTTTGAGCCGGTTTTTGAATCGACCGCCTGCCTGGGGTATCGATTTGAGAAGCCCCCGGGTGTAAGGATGAAACGGCCGGTCGAATATGTCGATGACGCTCGCCTCTTCGACGACCTGGCCGGCATACATGACGACCACCCTCTTGGCCATCTGAGCAACCACACCCAGGTCGTGGGTAATCAGCAGCAGAGACATCGCCAACTCATCTTTAAGCCGGTTCATCAAAGACAGGATCTGAGCTTGAATAGTGACATCCAGCGCGGTGGTGGGTTCGTCGGCAATCAATAATTTCGGACCGCAGACCATAGCCATAGCGATCATTACCCGCTGACGCATCCCGCCGGAAAGCTGGTGTGGATAATCATTCAGCCGCTTTGCGGCAGCTGGAATTTTGACACTATCCAACCAGTTTGCAGCCTTTTCAAATGCCTCGGTTTTACTCAGGCCCTGGTGCACCATCAACGGTTCAGCGACCTGACGGCCGATGGGCAGTACCGGGTTAAGTGAGGTCATCGGTTCCTTAAATATCATCGAAATTTGTCGGCCACGGATTTTTCGAAGACTTTCAGGGTCAAGATCCAGCAAATTTTGACGGCTAAACATGATCTTCCCCGACTCAATCCGGCCCGGGGGTGAAGGGATCAAGCCCAGGATGCTCAACGAAGTAACGCTCTTACCGCAACCCGATTCACCCACCAGACCGATGGTTTCTCCGGCAGCCAGATGGAAACTGATACCATCCACCGCCCGGGCGACACCTTCGGGGGTATGGAAGTGGACTGAGAGATTTTCTATTTCCAGTAGTTGGTCATTCATGTTCTGCTAATATTTATCATTTCCGCATTTTTTATAATTTTCACCGCAGACGCAAAGAACGCAGAGTACTTTTTCCTCTGCGTTCTTTACGTCTTGCGGTAAGAAAAAGTATTTATAGGGATTGCCTTGTGGTAGCTTCAAATCCCTTTTCAAGGTTAGAGTATTGACTCACTTCTCCGATCGATTCGGTCTTAAATAATAAAGCGCTGTCAAGGCATAAATTTTGGCGGTTTCAATAAGCTGATCCAGGTCGACCCACTCGTCCACCTGATGGGGCACCTGACGGTCACCGGCACCCATGGTTACGATGGGAATGTTCTTTAACGCCCATAAAAAAGTTCCATCCGTGGCCCCGGGAACGCCGGCATAGGTTGGTTCAACCTGGTTTATCCGTCGGGTGGCCCAGTCGGCTGCGGTAACCACCGGATCTTTACGATCCGTCAAGGTACAGGGACGATCGGTAAGAATTTCCATGGCAACGCTAAGATCAGGATTTCGTTCCAGGTTTAGCAGCCGGTCGTAATCTTCATAATCCGTGCGAGTTTGACTTTCAATTTTTGCGGCCAGGACGCTTAGTTTGGATTTGATGTCCGGATGGGATTGACCCGGTATAGTTCGGATATCAACCAGCACCCGGGCTTCGCCGGGCATGACATTTAGCTGGGGTGCACCGCCGGCTGGGGCCTGAATAACCGTCGGCGTGAAACTGGGCCAACCCAGGTGTTCATCCCGGCCCGAACGCTCCACTGCCTCCAGTTCCAGGTCATGCAAACCGTTTATCAGTTTTACCACTGCCGGAGCGGTGTTCAGACCCGATAGAGGCATGGCACCATGGCTCATACGACCCGTAATGGTAAACTGTGCCCTCAAAGCGCCCTTCTGACTGGTACAGATCAAGCCATCCTGGGGCTCACAGATAATGGCTCCGGTAATCGCGTCGGCATGTCCCCGGTCGATAAAATTCCTGACCCCCAGCATTTGATCCTCTTCGTCGCACAGGACACCGCCGATGATGGTTCCGGCGAGTTTGACACCGGACCGTTTCAACGCCGCCATGGCAGTAAGCATTGCCGCCAGGTTACCTTTGGTGTCGTTGGTTCCGCGACCATACATGCGCCGTCCCACGATTTCAGCACCGAAGAGATCATAACGCCACGCGGAGATGTCCCCCGGCGTCACAACATCGGTGTGTCCTTCAAACATAAGAGTTCGCTTTGCAGGACCCACGGACCAGGTGACAATAACATTGGGTCTGCCGGGGGCGACCTCTTCCTGTTTCACCTCAAATTCCTGCTCCCGGGCCCACTTTAAAACATAATCCGCCGCCGGCTGCTCACTGGTCCCGGCCGCAGGATCCCAGACGGAATTGATCTTCACTAAATCAGAAGTCAGTCCGATGAGTTCATCAGCATCAATATGCTTCAGAACATTATCAATAATATCTGAAAAAATCATATTTTTTACTCAATACTTTTTATCTGAGTTTTCAATGTAGAAATGAGCAATTTTTTTGATGGGCAAAATCTGCGGGGAACGCCGCCCATCGGAAAAAGAGCCATTTCCAGATGAAAACTATCTGGCTCTAACCATCTTAGGATCCAACGTATCCCGCAGTCCATCTCCCAGCAAATTGAACCCAAGCACCGCCCAGGCAATGGCCAAACCCTGAAAAATCGCCATCCAGGGGTTCAGGGACATAAAAGTCTGAGCTTCATTTAACATGCGCCCCCAGGATGCATAGGGAGGCTGAGTTCCCATGCCCAGATAACTGAGTCCGGCTTCGGCTAAAACGGCGACTGCAAATTGGATGGTGCCCTGGATCAGCAAGGGCGAAAGAATATTCGGCAGTACGTGCCGCCAGGTAATAGCCCACTCGCTCACCCCACTGGCGCGCGCGGCAGCGATAAACTCGCGCTCCCAAATAGTCATGGCCACCGCCCGGGTCAGGCGGGCAAACACCGGAATATAAAATATACCGATGGCAAACATGGCGTTGATTATGGAAGGTCCGAGAATGGAGGTAATTAAAATAGCAGTCAAAACGGCGGGAAATCCAAATAAAAAATCTGAAAACCGCATGATGGCTTCATCCACCAGTTTGCCGTAGTACGCCGAGGCCAGGCCCAACATGACCCCGATACTCAATCCGATAGCCACCGTCACCAGTCCCACGATAATGGAATTCACCGCACCCACCATTATCCTGGAAAGCGTGTCCCGCCCGTACTGGTCCGTGCCCAACGGATGTTGTATGGACGGACCTTGAAGGCGGACCCGTGCATTCATCTTGTTTCCATCATACGGTGTCCAGGCCAGGCTGATGAGGGCAACGACAACGACAACAGATGACAGTATAAACCCGACGGTAAAATTTTTATTGCTGAAAAATCGATTCATCCATTTTCTACCTTCTGAATTCCACCTTCTCTCCGCGGCGTAAGCCCATACAAGCGGCGCCTCTGGCCAAAAAAACGGCCGGTCTGATCGGAAAAGAAACTGATGAACATCGAACATTGAACGTCCAACGTCGAATAATGTATTCTGCCCGTCGAGAGCCTCAGGGTCCAACGATCAATTTAAAAAAGACAGAGCACAGTGATTCAATTCTTCGAAATTCAGCGGTTCGCTTGTTTTAAAATAGATAAAGCGTAGCGACATCAATATTCGAAGTTCGACGTTGGGCGTTCAATGTTCGACGTTCGAAAAATTCACTGTTCCGGCCAGGCGGTGTTTCTTGCGAACCCGGTTGCCGGCAGCCAAAGCGGCTTAATGTTTCACACGAGCCGGAGGCAATATTTATGCAACTACTCCAAACGAATCCTTGGATCCAGAGATGCATAAGCCAGATCGACGATAAAATTAACAACAACAACTGCCATGGCCATAAATAGAACAATATCTCTGACAACCGGCAGGTCCCGCTGACCGATAGCCTGGAAAACAAGCCTGCCCAGTCCCGGCAAATAAAAGACATTTTCTATTATGATCGCTCCGGCCAGAAGCTGGCCCAGCTGCAGGCCTAGAATGGTCAGGATCGGGATCAGCGCATTGCGCAGGGCGTGAACGTATATTACAGTTCGCTCTTTCAGCCCTTTGGCCCTGGCGGTGCGCACATAATCTTCTCTTAATACTTCCAACATGGATGAACGCGTCAGACGTGTCAGAATAGAGGCGCGAATGGCACCCAAAGCGAAGGCCGGCAACAGTAATGCTTGTAACGAACCCCAGAAATCGTCTGACCAGCCGGGAAAACCACCGGCTGAAAACAGACCCAGCTTTACCGACATCAGCAGGATCAGCAGAATACCCAGCCAGAACTCCGGTGTGGCAAGGCCCAATTGCGTAAAAAACATGACGGTCACATCTCCCGGCCGGTTTTGATGGCGCGCCGCGAAGATGCCCAAAGGCAGGGAAATGATGATCGCAAAAAGCATGGCCATCAACGCCATGGGTCCGGTAACCGCCAGGCGACTGATGATCAAATCGTATACCGACATATCGTAGTTGATGGACCAGTTCCCCCGACCGGACACTAAATTGCCAATCCAGTGGAAGTATTGGGTGACAAACGACTGATCCAGCCCCAGTTCAGCCCGCAGATTGGCCAGTGTCTGGGGTGTAGCGTTGATTCCCAATATAATTTGGGCAGGGTCTCCGGGAAGAATAAAAAGTACGGAAAATACTGCAATGGAAACCAGAAACAGCAGAACAAGAAGTGTCATCAATTTTATGACGAGATATCGGAGCATATCTTACAGTTGGGGCAGCCCCGCAATATTGCGAAGCCGCCCTTTTGTTTTTACGGATTTAATTGACAGTCAACTCATAAGCCGCCGGCATCGACCAGATTTGCACCCGTCAAGCATGCCCTCGCGGTAACGGTAGAACCTTTTAAATTCTCATCCCGATAGGTCGGGGTGGCTTGTGAATTGAGTTATAAGTTCATTCTTTACTTTTTCAGCCATACCTCGGTGGCATCCAGCGCAATGGTCGGGTAGTTTTCCCACCAATCCATCACGGCAGTCTTGAGCACGACCAGACTTGGAGCGGAAAACAGGTAGCCGTTGACCGCATCTTCGGCAATAATTTCCTGACAGCGGCCGAACCATTTAGCTTTTTCCTCTTCGTTGGGTGCTTTCAGAGCCTTGGCATAGGCATCGCGAAATTCCTGGGAGTCGTACTGGAAATAGTAGTCAGGATTGGCGTAGATACCGATATCCCAAGCTTCTACGTGACCAATCATAGTCAGTTGGAACTCTTTTTTCTTGAAAATCCTCTCGATCCATTGACCCCATTCAACGATCTCGATTTTGAGTTTGATGCCCACCTGACTCAGCTGATCGGCGATGACCTCCCCGGCCCTCCTGGAATAAGAGTAGATAGCAGGAAGCTTAATGGTCGCTTCGAATCCGTTGGGATAACCGGCCTTGGCCAGAAGCTCTTTGGCTTTCTCAGGGTTATATGCAAATTTTCTGGTCAGATCGACATAATATGGGGTGGATGGTGACCAGTGGGATCCAATAGGGGTGCCGTAGCCGAACATTACAAGGTCGACAACTGCCTGGCGATCTATGGCATAAGCCATGGCCTGGCGAACCATCTTATTATCAAAAGGTTTGGCTTTATTGTTGGTCGACATAATGACTTCGGCGGTAGTGGTGCCGGAATAGACCTTGAAACGCTTGTCCTTTGACAGTTCCATGGCGGATTCGGGGGCTGCAATATATCCGACGACATCAATATCACCGGCTTTTAGTGAAGCGATCTGAGCGCTGGCATCACCAATGAACTTGAAAGTCACATTGTCCAGATAAGGCAATGCGGAATTCCAGTACCCTTCAAATCTGACCATTTCCACACGGTCACCCCGCACCCATTTGACAAACTCAAAGGGCCCGGTACCGATGGGATTGGACTTGGCATTTTCGTAACCTTTCATGGGCAGCATAACGGCATCCCCTTCGGCCATGTGGGCGACAAACAAGGCATCCACGTCCTTGAGGTGCAGAATCAGGGTATGATCATCAGGGGTTTCGATTTTCTCGATACCACGGAAATATTCGGGATGCGCGTTTACAGTACTTTCGGCCATTGCCCGGTCCAGATTCCATTTGGCGACCTGTGCGTTAAATGGCTCTCCGTTATGAAACTTGACCCCCTGGCGTAGCGCAAACGTATAAACTTTGCCATCAGGAGAAACTTCCCATTGGGTGGCTAGACCGGGAACGAATTTACCGTCTCGGTCCACTTTTATCAGGCCTTCATAAATATTTGCGTAAACCACCCGGTCAATGGCGGCGGCGGTGTTTGCCGTGGGATCCAGTCCGGGGGGTTCCGCCGGCTGGCAAACCACCAGGTTGCCGCCCTTCTGGGGGGTTTTCGCCGAAACCCATTGAGCAGGAACGATTAAGGCCAAAGCCAAGACGATGAACACAAATTTTTTCATTTTACGATCTCCTTTTTTTATTATTCTTCTTTTTAAAATCGATCTGCCGGCTTCCTGGAAAGACGCGGATTTTAAATCAATATTCAATCTGAAATATTCATTCACTTGTCCTCCAGATCACAAAACGCCGTCATGCCGGCCAGACTATGGGCGGATAAAATTGCACCGATGATTGCTCTTGACACACAATTTGCCACCGCATGCCCCAGTTCGTTAAGACTATGAGCCTGAGCCGCAATGAAAAACCCGGGCGTTTCGGGCAATTTCTTTTTACCGGTTGCCAGACAAAAAATCGTGTCGCCGTCAAACATGGTGTGGGCAGGTCGAATGGCCCGGGCCATTCCATCGTGAGCCATTTGCGCTACTTTTTGAGCCTGGGTGGCGGACAGAACAGCATCGGTTGCCACGACTCCGATGGTGGTATTTCTGATGGGTTCATGCGCCGATTCCGATGGCAGCCTGACGGCGCGTTTACCTTGCTCACCGAATTCATCATCGATCTCCAACCCGATTTCCCAGGGTCTGCCGCTGACGGGATTGATCACCGAACCGTCGGAGTTGACGGCCATCAATGCAGCCACTGTAATTCCGGAGTCCAGAACCAGGCTGGTGGTACCCAAACCGCCTTTGATGGCGCCTGATAAAGCGCCGGTTCCCGCACCGACACAGCCGGGTTTTATGCGGTAAGAACCGGCCCCCTCGCAAGCCCACCGCCCCCAATCCGAACTGATGGGCGGAATGAATTCTTCCCCACGCCCCAGATCATAGAGCACAGCCGCCGGTACAATCGGGGCGACATACCCATGATCCAGCGGAAAGCCGTATCCCTCTTCGGCCAACCATCGGGTCGCACCATCAGCGGCAGACAAACCAAAAACTGATCCGCCGGACAATACCACAGCCTGGACCTGTTCAACCAGATTATGGGGAGCCATCAAATCTGTTTCCCGCGTTCCCGGAGCAGACCCCCGCACATCCACTCCGGCTACAGCCCCTTGCGGACAAACAACCACCGTAAGGCCACTGACCGCATCATAGTCTGTGTAATGGCCAACCAGTATCCCATCGATGTCCGTCAGTCCGTTATATTTCCCAATTTTAGTCAAGAACTCCTCCTGGATATTAAGCGGAACATGCGCTTTGTAGAACCTGGGACTTTGAGACCTGAACCCCGACCCTCTGAACCCTTGAACCTCTGAACCCAGAACCCAGAACCCTGAACCCTGAACCCAGAACCCAGAACCCTGAACCCAGAACCCTGAACCCTGAACCCTGAACCTTTAGACGATAACTCTTATGCAATCGATCAGAGAGTGTCAAGTGGAATTTACACCAGGACAAATATTAGTATTGACTAAAAGTATTGTATTGGGATATATTAGAAAATTTTTAACGCTCATGCTCTGAACCAAATCGATGTTCAAGCGACCGCAAAGGCAGATTATGATACAACTCATCAGAGGATTTAAAGATATACTTCCCGGAGAAGTGGAACAGTGGCAGGAGATCGAAAGAATTTCCCGTGCGCTGCTTGAAGATTTCGGGTTTAAAGAAATCCGGATTCCGATTATGGAGCGCACAGAGCTGTTCAAACGCAGCATCGGTGAAGATACGGATATCGTCGAAAAGGAGATGTATACCTTTCCCGATCGCAAAGGAGATATGATCACACTGCGTCCGGAAGCTACGGCCTCTATCTGTCGCGCCTATATTCAGCACAAATTGTTCAGTCGTGATCCAGTCCAAAAACTGTACATGGTGGGTCCCATGTTCCGGCGTGAACGACCGCAGAAGGGCAGGTATCGACAGTTTTATCAGATCGATGCTGAAATTTTCGGCGTTGCGTCGCCGCTGGTAGATGTACAGCTGATATTTTTACTGGTGACACTTTGCAAACGGCTGAATCTCAAAGATGTCGAAGCCCACATAAATTCTCTGGGTTGCCCCGAATGCCGACCCCGATTCAGAAAAGCACTGAACGATTTTCTGGTATCCGTCGATGCTCAACTCTGCTCGGATTGTATCCGCAGGCGCACTCGAAATCCTTTAAGAGTGCTGGACTGCAAAGTCTCCGGTTGCCGGGAGGCCTTAACCGGAGCGCCTTCCTTACTGGATCACCTGTGTGATGGTTGCCGGACTGATTTTGATCAGGTTAGGGATTCTTTAACTAAACTCGACGTGCGATATGTGATTGATAAACAGCTGGTGCGAGGGCTTGACTATTATACCCGCACCGCCTTTGAGATTCAGACAACCTCGCTGGGAGCCCAGAGTGCGGTGGCCGGCGGCGGTCGTTATGATAACCTGGTAAAGGAATTGGGCGGACCCGACATTCCGGCCACCGGTTTTGCCATCGGCTTTGACAGACTGGCTGAGCTTGTCGCTTTAAATGCTCAAGAACAGGAATTGGTCAAAAAGCCGGATCTTTTTCTGGCGGCTTTAGGCACGCGAAGTCAATCACTGGCATTCGAATGGATCTGTAACTTGGGGCTTACCGGTATCAGCGCCGAGATGGACTTCAGCGACAAAAGCTTAAAAAGCCAGATGAAGCGAGCTAACCGGTTGGGTGCCTCCTACGTGCTGATACTGGGCGACAAAGAGTTGGAAGAAAGGGCGGCGATTGTGCGTAATATGCAAAACAGGGAACAGGTTTCCATTTCTTTGGGAAACATCGTTGAGGGCATTAAAAAAATTATTGCTCAATAGTATGCCGCCAGTCATCTGTGGCCCGTGGTTGGTTTTCTAAAAATAATGATCACCGATATTGTTTTGAAATTAGTATCTTTTCTTTGTGACTTGGCCTCTTAGTGGCTGAGCTCTTACCCTGGAAGGAGAAATTAACATTGCCAGATTTATTGGGAGATATGCGAAGAACTCACAGCTGTTGTGAACTCGGTGCCGATGATGTCGGCACCGAAGTGGTGTTGATGGGCTGGGTCCTGCGGCGACGTGATCACGGCGGGGTTATATTCATAGATCTGCGGGATCGCGAAGGCATCACCCAGGTGGTCTTCAACCCTGCGGTCGACCAGACCGTCCATCAAAAAGCCCATGTGATCCGAGGTGAATATGTATTGGCCGTACGGGGAAAGGTCGGCCCGCGACCGAATGGTATGGTCAATCCCAATTTGCGCACCGGTGAAATAGAAGTATTGGTAACGGAGCTGAAAATTTTAAATCCGGCTAAAACACCGCCGTTTTTAATCGAAGACAACATTGATGTATCGGAAACCGTCCGGCTCAAATTCCGTCATCTCGATCTTCGGCGACCACAAATGCAGCACAACCTCATCCTGAGGCACAAGGCTACGACTTCCGTACGCAACTATTTAAACCACCGGGGATTTCTCGATGTTGAAACTCCCGTTCTTACGCGCAGTACTCCCGAAGGAGCACGGGATTATCTGGTGCCCAGCAGAGTCAACCCAGGACAATTTTACGCGTTGCCGCAGTCGCCGCAGATATTCAAGCAGCTGTTTATGATCTCCGGATTCGACCGCTATTATCAGCTCGTGCGCTGTTTCCGGGATGAAGATCTGCGGGCGGACAGACAGCCCGAGTTTACCCAGATTGATATTGAAATGTCCTTTGTGGGGGAAGAGGAAATCATGGAAGTGGCCGAGGCCATGATGACTGCGCTTTTTAAGGACGTACTGGGGATGGAAATAAGTCCGCCCTTTTCACGCTTGACTTACGCGCAAGCAGTGGGCCGTTATGGACTGGACAAACCCGATACCCGCTTTGATCTCGAGTTGAAAGATATCTCGGATATTGTCGCAGGCTCCGGTTTTAAAGTGTTCTCTGAAGTTGTTAAAAAAGGCGGCATTGTTAAAGCATTGAATGCCAAAGGATGTATTGATTTTTCACGCAAAGAAATCGATGATCTGACCGATTTCGTAGCCGTCTACCGGGCCAAAGGAATGGCCTGGATAAAGGTCAGAGAGAATGAATGGCAAAGTCCCATTGTGAAATTTTTCACCGAGGATGAGAAAAAGGCTTTGGCCCGGCGCATCGAAATGGAGCCCGGTGACCTTATCTTTTTTGTAGCCGACCAGCCCGGGGTGGTCAATGAATCTCTGGGGAATCTCAGAAACCATCTCGCAAAGAGACTTAATCTAATTAATGAAAATCAATATAATTTTTTATGGGTAACCCGCTTTCCCATGTTTGAATTTGATGAAACCGAAAAACGCTATCAGGCGCTGCACCATCCGTTTACCTCACCCCTGGAAGAAGATTTCGCCAAGTTGCAAGATGATCCGCCGGCAGTACGATCCCGCGCCTATGATCTGGTGCTGAATGGATTTGAAATCGGCGGCGGCAGTATCCGTATTCATCAACGTGAAATCCAGGAGAAGGTCTTCGAGGCCCTGGGCATGGATCGGGAGTCCTACGAGGGTAAATTCGGATTTTTGCTTTCCGCTCTGGATTCGGGGGCCCCGCCCCACGGTGGTATCGCCATCGGCTTTGATCGCCTGATCATGCTGTTGTGCGGCGAATCATCCATCCGCGATGTCATCGCTTTTCCCAAAACCCAGAAGGCCGCCTGCCTGCTGACCGGCGCACCTTCCGAAGCCGACAAAGAGCAACTGGCCGAGCTTAATTTAAGATTGCGGCCGGGGATGGGCTAAATCAATATACCGAAATTTCTACAATTCATTGGCCTCCGGCTCGTAGCCGGTAGCGCCTACGCCTTGGAAAGAATCAAGGTGTTTTTTTACGGCCATTCTTTTGGTAAGCCCTCTGGACTGATGGTAGGGTGTAAAATTTATACTTTATTTTTTATTCATATACTTCCTCATGGGAGCCCACATTGATGGGGATAATCGTTTTTTCATTTAATAAAAACTCAATCGAAATACGATACCCGATATTAATAGATACGGAATGAAGCTCGCTGAGCCTTCCTTTCAATTTGTGCAATCGGAGTGATGGATGAAAAGGGTCCAGCTCCAGCAGCTTTAACGTCTTCTCATATTGACCGATAAGTTCCGCGTGTTTTTTAATAAATCGTGCAGATCGCCTATTATAGCTTTTAGTGTAAACTATTCTATAACTCATTGGTGATCCGTTTAATGTGATCGGCAACGCTTTCCTGGTAAAATTCACCCTTTTCAAGATCACGTCGCGTATCCCTCAATGCAGCTTCCAATTCACATTCACGTAAGTGGTTGTACATCTGCATATCCATCACCACATAACGAACTTTTCCCCTGACAGAAATCAGCGCCGCCCGGTGTTCTTTTACAATTGGATCAATCGCAGAAATTCCCCTGGTTTTCAATTCATTGGCGGTAATTGTGGTCATGACTTCCTCCTGATTAGAAAGTACGATAATTAGTACTAAAGATAATACTATAATCAGAACTTTAAAATCAATGATTATTTTTCTTGACATTTTTATGAGCCTTTACTATTTAGTCTTTTTTAATTTGATATGTTCTCCATTAGCTTGGTTGGCAGAGTCCGCCGGAGGTGGAGATTAACCACCGAGCACTTCGGATTTCAAATTAATTAAACTTAAATTTGCCAATTTATTCCCCAGTAGCTCAGTTGGCAGAGCAAGTGGCTGTTAACCACTGGGTCCGCGGTTCGAGTCCGTGCTGGGGAGCCAAATTTAAAAGGCCCAATCGCAAGATTGGGCCTTTTTATTTCTGGAGGTGTATTGTGTGGTTTGTATACATCTGTGATCGTAACGGCCAGCTTTATACAGGAATAACCACGGATTTAGATCATCGAATCAAACAACACAAAGCCATTTTGCTGTATTCAGAAAAATATTCTGACAAACGTTCTGCAGCAAAGCGAGAACGTCAAATAAAAGGCTGGCGCAGGGAAAAGAAGCTGGCATTAATAAAAGGGTCCAAGGTGAGTTTACCCTGAGCGAAGCCGAAGGGAGTCCGTGCTGGGGAGCCATTCGACGCGCTCAGGGGCACACCACATTCGTGGGTGCCCCTTTCGCTTACCCTTCGAGAGCCTCAGGGTCCTGAGCTTGTCGAAGGACTCATGGCCTCCGGCCTTTATAAATTTATCATAAGCGTCGAATGGCCTTGAGCCTGTCGAAAGGCTTGTCGAAGGGCCGTTAATCCGTATTATTTATTTACCAATGTAAGCATGAATGCTTGGTTCTACATCCTCCGCCTTCGTTCTGGCACACTTTACCCGGGAGCTACAAAAAATTTAAAAGAACGGTACAAAGCCCATATTGCAGGCAATGCCTGCCGAACAACAAAACTCGATCCACCGCTAAAGATGGTCTATTCAGAATCATTGCCAACCTTTTCTGAAGCCAGAAAACGAGAAGCGCAGGTAAAACGTTGGACTCGTGCAAAAAAAGAAGCGCTCGTGGCTGGTGACTTGGTTAAGCTGCGAAATCTTTCTAAATCCAGAAATAAGAGGACAAAAAAACCATTGTACAAGTGATCGACAGCCTGCTAAGAGATGCCAAGGCAAAAAAGGCCTATGCCGCGCAATAGGAGTTAAAAACATGCAAACCGAAAGCATCAAGCAACAAGCCCATCAACTCTTGGATAATTTACCGGATTCGGCAACCTGGGAGGATTTGATGTATCGCATCTATGTCCGACAAGCCATAGAAGCCGGGATCGAAGACAGCGATCAAGGCCGCACGCTGGACATCAAAGAAGTACGCCAAAAATTTGGCTTGCCGACATGAGGATTCACTGGACACAAAACGCTGTCGAGCATCTGGTCAACATCTACGAATACATTGCCCTCAACTCCCCCACCTATGCCAGTCGGATGGTGGATAGAATCACCCGCCGTTCAGAGCAGATTGCCGATCAGCCGCTATCCGGTCGCAAAGTAAGGGATTGGATCATTTTAGCCTGGTTATTAAAAGAAAAAGGCAGTCAAAGATAAATCTCCAACTGCCTTCTCTTTCATCAATATTCAAGATCAGATCACTTTGTCTTCTTCATCATTTAAGTTCCTCTTATGATATCCAATTCTATTATCTGTATGCCCCTGAGGGTTAATAATGCATTAGCCTCTTTTAAGGCTTTTGTCTTCGCGTGAATAGTGAATTGCCACTGGATAAATGGTTTATAGTTGGGGCAATGGCCTTATCTGCATTTCTGCCGATTTGCCCTTATTCTTTAATCAGGATATGAATCGTGCAGGCGCGGGTATCGCCTTCCTTGCTGCCGCCCATAATTTGCGCCAGGCCGACCCGCGGATTTGTAACCTGCCGTTTGCCGGCCACACCGCGAAGCTGCCATAGGATTTCTACAACCTGGGCCACACCGGATGCGCCAACGGGATGACCTTTTGATAATAATCCGCCGCTGGGGTTTACGGGAATTCTACCGCCCAATTCAGTGATGCCTTCATCGATCAAGCGGCCGCCATCCCCCGGGGCGCATAGTCCCAGATCCTCGTAGTGGACGATTTCGCAAATTGTAAATGCATCATGCACCTCGACCACATCCAGGTCTTCAGGCCCCAAGGCGGCTGACTGATAGGCCGTGGCGGCCGCTGATTTTTCCACTTCCCAGGCGGTGATATCCTGCTGGTTGTCATAGATTCCCGTCGTTAGAACCGAGGCTGCGATCCTCACCGGAAGGGCGGTCAGCTGCCGGGCCTTCCGGCCGCTGCAGAGTATCACGGCAGCAGCTCCGTCACTGTTCGGACAGCATGAATACAGGGTCAGCGGATCGGCCATCATGGGTGAGTTTAGAACATCCTCCAGGCTGAACAATTTCTGGAACTGGGCATAGGGGTTGAGGGTTCCGTTGAAATGATTTTTGACTGAAACCCCGGCAATTTGTTGCCGCGTCGTGCCGTAAAGCTCCATGTGCTTTTGGGCGACAAGAGCGAAATAGCCCGGGAATACATCGCCCAGTTTGGTCTCCAGTTCAGCGGCCCCCACATCGAGCATGGTGCCTTTGGGCATGACCACCTTTTCCACGCCGGCAACCATGACCACGTCGCAGAATCCACCGGCGACTGCCATCCAGCCCTCCCTCAGGGCGGTAGAGCCCGAGGCGCAGGCGTTTTCGATATTGACAATCGGGATCTTGTTGATGCCGATTTCCCAGAAGACGTTTTGTCCCACACCTGTTTCCCCTTGAATAACCGAACCAAGCGCATTGCCGCAATAGCCGGCCTGGATATCCCGGGGGAATATACCGGCATCCCGCAGCGCCTGATGGCAGGCTTCGCGCCCGAGATCCCGTAGGCTTCTCTGAGGATGCTTGCCGAATTGGGTCATTCCCGCGCCAATAATATACACGTCTCGCATGGTGATCCTTTTATGATACCGGTTTGAATTTGTAGCCGATAATATGCTGCCCCTGGGAATTTGTTCGAATAGTTTCAAGAACCAGCTCGACTTCCATCCCGGCATAAAACGAGGTCGGGTTATCTCCCGTAAAGAGCGCTAATACCCGAATTTTATTTACCGGTATATTTACGTAGCCATAGGCATAAGGAGCTTCAATCCCTGAGGGCGAAGATACATGCACGACGGTAACAGCATAGATCACCCCTTTTCTGTCAAGGACAATATCTTCCAATTCCTCCTGTTCAAAACAAGAGGGGCACAAAGTTTTTTTGGGGAAAAAACATTTGTCGCAATTCCGACAGCGATTGGCCAGCAGGCCAGGATGCTGCCCCTTATCCGGCGGAAAGTCAAACAAGCCCTCTTGGACCGGGATCCAAGTTTGGTTTTTCCTGCTTTGTGAACGCTTTATTGCTTCAGACATTACCGGGCTCCTTTTTGCCCAAAGGTCGGTTGATTGCGGAATTTCGTCGTTGTTTTAGAAACCCTCCATGCCGCCGCTGACATGAATTGTTTGACGACTGATATAGCCGGATTGATCAGAGACTAAAAACAGGACGGCATTGGCGATATCGATAATCTCCCCCATGCGGCGCATGGGGGTTTTATTAACCAGTGTCGACAGGGTTTTGGGGTCCAGTTGGCGGGCTTTGGGTGTGTCGATCAGCCCGGGAGCGACGCAATTGACATTTATCCCGTATCTGGCGAGTTCCAGGCCCAATGCCTGGGTCAGCCCGACGATACCGGCTTTAGCAGATACGTAATTGGTTTGGCCGATATTTCCTTTGTAAGCCATGGAAGATATATTGACGATCTTGCCGTATCTGCGCTCGATCATATGGGCAGCCACCGAACGGGCGCACAGAAACGCACCCTTGAGATTCAAGTCAATTACAAAATCCCAGTCCTCATCACTCATTTTGATGAGCATGGCATCCCGAATATCACCGGCGTTGTTGACCAGGATATCCAATTGCTTCCAATTCTCTATGATCTGAGCGACCATCGCATTGACTTCTTGGGATTGGGTCAAATCCGCACGATAAGCCATTGCCTGTCCGCCCTCGCCGGCAATTTGTTCCACAGTCTCCATTGCCCGGTCCAGATTGATATCGTTAACCACCACCCGGGCGCCTACCTGGGCAAAACGACAGGCCATACCGCGTCCCAGGTCTCCCCCGGCGCCTGTAATGAGCGCAATTTTTCCATCGAGTCTCATGGGCATTCCTTACTCAATCTAAACAAGATCAAATGTGCTTTTCACGATCCGCCCAGAAAGGCGCACGCAAAATGTTCTTGGTTACTTTGCCGGCCGCATTTTTAGGCAGTTCGGACATGAAAACGACTTTTTTCGGCTTCTTGTAACGGGCCAGCCGGGCAGCACAAAAATCTATGACGGCCGACTCGTCAATCCGACAGCCAGACTTGGTGACGACGACGGCACACACCGACTCCCCGTAGATTTCATCGGGGATGCCGATAGCGGCCACCTCATGAACACCCGGATGGGAGCTGATCACGTCTTCTACTTCTTTGGGGTAGATGTTCTCTGCACCGCTGATAATCATGTCCTTCAAGCGGTCCACCACCGTGAAATATCCGTCGCCTTCCACTCTGGCCAGATCTCCGGTATAAATCCATCCGTCGCGAATTGTCTTTTTTGTTTCAGCCGCCATCTTATTGTAACCTATCATTCCCAGAGGTTTTTGGGCGCTGATGATTTCGCCGACTTCCCCTACGGGTGTATCCTGCCCGTTTCGATCCACGATGCGGATTTCGGCATTGAATGTCTCACGGCCGGTGAACTGGGAGCGCCGGGCGTGATCCTCGGGTCTGAGGATCGAATTCATGCCGGTTTCTGTCAGGCCATACCACTGGTAGAATTGAGCCTGGAAAACATCCTGCGAAGTTTTCAGAACGCTTGGACTGATGGGCGAAGACCCATACCAGATCTTTTCAAGGGTCGTCAGGTTGAAACCGGTTACAGCGGGATGGTTGAGCAACATCGCCAGCATGGTGGGCACCCACATGGTCAGAGTTACGCCATAGCGATCGACGGCTGACAGAACTTTATCCGGATCAAAGCCATTGGCCATGATTACCGCGGTGCCGCCCATCATCAAGGTCGGGTGGAGAAGGGCATTAAGGCCGCCGTTGTGAAACAGGGGCAATGCCACCATGGTGATATCTTTGTGGCCGAGATCCCCTTCTATGACCAAACCGGCATATACCGCCAGGTAGGCGGCGTGGGAGTAGAGCACTCCCTTGGGAAAGCCGGTCGTACCGCTGGTGTACATAATCATAGCCGGTGAATTCGGATCCACCGCGAGGGCCGGTTCCGAATTCGAACTCTCTGCCATGAGACTACGCATGCCGGTGTCTTCAGCCGGTACAGTGCCGGCGATGGATAGCCGATGAACCGAATCGGAAAATTCTGCTTTTGCTGCATGAACTAAAAATGTGAATTCGGGCCCATAAAACAGCACCTTGGGTTCTGAGTTGTTGATAACGTAAACCAATTCGCTTTTTTCATATCGGAAATTGATCGGCACCAGCACAGCAGCACATTTGGCCACGGCAAAGACGATAATCGGAAATTCGAGGCAATTTTGAGCCATGACAGCGACCTTGTCGCCCGGCTTGACCCCTAGCGTGAGCAGTCCCTGGGCAAGGCTATTGGCCGCCAGATCAAGCTGCCGGAAAGTGATAACGTCATCGTTCATGATCAGCGCTTTTTTGTCCGGGTACCGCCTTGCATTAAGACGGGGTATGTCGCCCAGCACTTGCATTTTGACCTCCTCAGTACAGCTCTGAAAAATACCTTAGGGTTTACGAAGAAATAAATTCACAATTTTGGAAGTTGAGGCGCCCGGCCCGCAAGACGCGGAAGCACAGGAACATCAAGCATATTTCGAGCTTCCGTAACGCAGCGGGACGGGATGGATCGGCGTCCAAAATGTGAAGTTATTTTTGAGTGAGCCCTTACTTTACTTTTAATAAAAAGTCGCCATAAAGGGTCCGGATCTTCAGCTCTCGGAATCCTGGCGGCTGAAAAAATTCTGCATATACCGATCCATGCCGATGTTGATTTGGGCAGCTCCATCGATGGAAATACCCTGTCCGTTGATGTTGGCAGCTGCCTCAGAGCTCAAAAACAAGACAAGTTCCGCAATCTCCTCGGGCTCCGTCATGCGCCGGGTCGGTGTGGTCTCAATGGCACTTTCGATAAACCGGCTGCCCTTGCTTTTCAGCTTTAAGTTCGTGGGCGTTGCGACCATCCCCGGGGCGATGGCATTTACAGTAATTCCATGGGGCCCCAATTCTTTGGCAGCCGTCTTGGTCAAATTGATAATTGCGGCTTTGGCGGCACCGTACTCTGCTGAACCCACCGTGCCCACCAATCCGGCAATGGATGCCATGTTAATAATTCGTCCAAATACGCCCTTCACCATAGAGCGTGCGGCCTCACGCAGGCAGAAAAAGGTTCCGTTGAGATGCACATTTATGGTTTTGTGCCAGTTTTTATCGGAGATCTGCGTGATCGGTGTGAAGGGCCCGGGGATGCCGGCGTTATTGACCAAAATATCAACCTTGCCACACTTTTTTTGGATTTTACCGAACATTGCTTTTACCTGGGTGCTGTCGGAAACGTCCGCCCTGACAAACAACCCTTCACCTCCTGCTTTCCGGATCTCTTTGACGGCCTGTTCACCGGCATCCGGGATAATATCGTTTACGATCACCGGAATTTTTACGCGGGCTAAAGTCAACGCAATGGCCCGTCCAATTCCCGATCCGCCGCCGGTAATTAATGCAGTCATGGTCATCAAGGCCCCCTTAAGAAAAATGTTTTAATAAAAACCCCCGGGGTTGGTATCACACACCAAGGTAAGATTTTTTTACTGAGTCTTTTTCCAAAAGCTCCTGGGCGTTACCCTCTATGGCAATCCTGCCGGACTCCAAAACATAGGCTCTATCGGATATTTTCAGGGCCATGCGGGCATTTTGTTCGATGAGCAAAATCGTATTACCGTCATCTCTCAGCCGTCGGATGACCCCAAAGATTCCTTTGACGATCAAGGGCGCCAGACCGGTTGAGGGCTCATCCATGAGAATGGCCTTGGGCCTGGCCATCAGGGCCCTTGCGATGGCCAGCATCTGCTGTTCACCGCCTGACAGGGTTCCGGCCGACTGGTTGCCGCGCTGCTTTAAAAGAGGGAAAAGCTTAAAAACCGTCTGGAGATCCTCCCGTACCGCTTGACTCATTCCCGCCTTGAGCCTCAAATAGGCACCCAGCCTTAAATTATCCATTACCGAAAGGGGGCCGAACAAACGCCGGCCTTCGGGAACCACAGCCAGCCCCAGACGGCTGATGTCGGCGGACCGTAATTTGGTAATCGGCTGATTTTGGAAATAAATCGCCCCGGACTGTTTGCGAACAAGACCAGCGACAGCCTTGAGAAGGGTAGATTTTCCGGCTCCGTTGCCGCCGATAAGCGCCACGATTTCACCCTTGTCCACGCTCAAGGAGACCCGCTTCAACGCCTGAATATTACCGTAGTAAACGTCGATATTTTCGACTTTAATAATCAATGTCTTCATCCGTGCCCAGGTAGGCTTCGATCACCCTGGGAGAGTTCTGGATTTCCCCGGGCGAGCCCTCGGCGATCATGACCCCGAAATTCAAGACCAGGATATCATCACAAATTTCCATGATAAATTTCATATGGTGTTCAATGACCAGCAGGGTGGTACCCATGTCGCGAATCTTGAAAACCATATCCCTGAAAGCATCTCTTTCCTGCTCGTTGAGTCCGGCGGTCGGCTCATCCAGGATAAGGAGATGCGGTTCGGTGGCCAGAGCCCGCGCCACCTCCAGATATCGTTGTTCACCCATGGGTAGTTTGTTGGCGATGCGGTCTTTTTTATCCGCCAGGCCGAACAGGTTTAAATACTCTAAAGATTGCATCCGGATTTCTTTTTCTTCCCGTCGGGCCCAGGGGAATTTCAGGCCGCAGGCAAAAAACTCAGCTTTGGTTCGGTAATGACGGCCCAGCATGACATTTTCCAATACTGTCAGGCTTCTGAACAAATGTGTCTGCTGAAATGTACGGGTTATACCCAGCCGGGCGATTGCTTCCGGCTTTTTCCGACTGATGTCTCCACTCAAAAAGGAGATGGTTCCACTGCTGGCCGGGAAGACACCGGTGATGATATTGAAAAGCGTGGTTTTGCCCGCGCCGTTGGGACCTATAATGCCTTTGATCGTACCTGCTTTCACGCGGAAGCTTACTTCCGACAGGGCAAT
>JAJRVC010000311.1 GCA_024277475.1 Deltaproteobacteria bacterium | reverse complement strand
GTTTCGACCTATACCCAGGGTTTTGACGAATACCAGGATTACGTTATGGAATTTCCCCCGCAACGGGTCCAGGAGATTACCGGTGTACCGGTCATGTCTATGCGCGATGCGGCGAGACTCTATGCCACAAGTAAGACCGCCGCGATGCTTTGCAGCCCCAATACTTCCGTGCATCATACAAATGGTGTAAACAACCATCGTCTGATAACCGCCTTAGCAGGCCTGACCGGCAATTTCGACCGTGAAGGCGGCAATTACGTTGTTCCTGAGAGTTACATCGAAGTGGAGAACGGGCTCATAACCCGTCAGCATGAGTTTGCATTGAGTCGTTCCTGGGCTGAACTGGCGCAAAGAGTCGGGCAGGAAGAATTTCCCGTTTGGGCGCATTTGGTCGATGAAGGTCAGGCTATGCAGCTTCCATATCAAATTAGAAGTAAGCAGCCCTATCCTATTCGGGCCATGGTCGCATTTGGTTTAAATTATCATCTCTGGCCGGGATCGGATTTTATGCGTGACAGCCTAAAAGAGCTTGATTTCCTGGCGGTAGCCGATCTTTTCCTGACTGAGAGCACTAAACTGGCCGATATCATTTTACCGGCATGCTCTTCGTTCGAAAGAAGTGAATTGAAGCTGTACCCGGAACAATATGCCATCTGGACGAAACCCACGATTGAACCCAGGGGTGAATCCAGACCCGACAACGATATCATCGTTGAATTGGCAAAACAACTCACTCCGGGTGATTTGCTATTAACCAGCGGTCACGAGGCCTGTGTTAACTGGATTTTGGAACCCTCGGGCCTGACGACCGCCGAATTGAAAAAACACCCGGGGGGCATGCCACTGAAAAATGTGTCGATGCCGCCTTATGAGAAATACAAACTTCATGGCTTTAATACCCCGTCAAGGAAGATGGAGTTTACATCGACCACTATGAAAAATTTGGGCCTGGATCCTTTGCCCCGTTATATTGAACCGCAGATGAGTCCGATCTCCACTCCAGAGATATATAAGGAATACCCCCTCATTCTGACAACCGGCGCCAGACTGCCCATGTTCATTCATAGCCGCACATTTCGCATGTCCTCGACCCGGAGTCTGCGGCCGGATCCGATGGTGGACATCAATCCTCATGATGCCGCCGAACGGGGCCTTGGGCCGGACGATTGGATCGAGTTGAAGACGCCGCGCAATTCACTCAGGCTTAAAGCCAATTTGACGGAGATGGTTCCCCCCGGCGTAGTTTCGGTATATCATAACTATCCAGGAGCGGATGTAAACGAGCTTATCGAGCCGAATTATCAGGATCCGATTTCAGGTTATCCAGGATTTAAAGCTCTACTTTGCCAGGTGACAAAAGAGCAGGATTAGAAGGTTCGTTTATCTTTTGCCGACGTTCCAACGATTACGGCATCGTTTGCATTGGTATAAAATTTTTTTTGCATATTTTTTCAATTGTTGATATACGCCGGCAGAACAACCACTACCAAAGCCGGCTGAGGCAAACAAGATACTTGCCAATGGTTAGTCGGTCAAGTGGGCATCAAAACCAACAGATCCGATAAAACAGAGATTAAAAAAAAATTAAAAAATCAACGACCCCCAGCAGAGGTGGCCCGGCCCCTTCCAGGGGCCAGCTTCATACCCCCAGCCTTGCTGGTGGTCGCTGATTTGGGGAGTTTAAAAAAATGTTGGTAGGCAAAGATAGGATCAGTATTGAGGGTGTTGTAAATGTGGCCCGTAACGGAGCCGGTATTGAAGTATCCGAAGAGGCCTTGGTCAAGACCGCCAAGGCCCGAAAACTCATCGAAGGCTGGATCGCCGAGGGTCGGGCAATTTACGCCATCACAACCGGTTTCGGGCTGCTGTCCGACCAGATCATTTCCATCGACGATTCCCGTCAACTCCAGGTTAACCTGCTAATGAGTCATGCCGCCGGAGTTGGTAATCCCTTCGACGAGGAAGTGGTCCGAGCCACAATGGCCATCCGATTGCAAGACCTGACCCAGGGTTATTCAGGAATAAGACCGGAAACCATTCATGCTTTGGCCGCTCTGCTCAACAGTGGTTTGACACCCGTAGTCCCGGAGAGGGGATCTGTGGGAGCCAGTGGAGACCTGTGTCCCATGGCGCATCTGGCACTGGTGCTCATTGGCCAGGGAGAAGCCTTCTACAAGGGGCAGAGAATGAGCGGTGCGGAAGGATTAGCCAAAGTAGGCTTATCTCCTGTTGAATTGGAAGCCGGCGAAGGGGTCGCGTTAACTAACGGCACCCAGGTCATGAGCGCCCTATCGACTTTGGCCGTCCACGATGCCATCAGATTGGCAAAGATTGCCGATATCGCCTGTTCCATTAGCCTGGAGACCCTGATGGGTTCCAATACTGAATTCGATCCCAGAATCCATCGCATCAGACCACACGCCGGGCAAATCGCATCGGCTGACAACATGGCCCGGATAACGGATTCCAGTGAGATCATTTCATCTCACAAGGATTGTACTAGAATTCAGGATGCCTATACTCTCCGTTGCTCGCCACAGATTCACGGAGCCAGCAAAGACGCCATCAATCATATTAAATCCGTAGTGGACATTGAGATTAATTCGTGCACAACCAACCCATTAATCATGCCTGATCAGGGCGACTTTCTCCTGGGTGGCAATTTTCATGGTCAACCCCTGGCCCTGACCGCCGACTACCTATGCATGGCTTTGGCCGAACTGGCTAACGTGTCTGAACGTCGGATCGAACGGCTGGTCAATCCCCAGTTGAGCGGTTTGCCCGCCTTCCTGGTAAACGAGGGCGGCCTCAACTCCGGGTTTATGATAGCCCAATATACTGCAGCTGCCCTGGTCTCTGAGAATAAACCATTGTCTCATCCGGCTTGTGTTGACTCGATTCCTACTTCCGGAAACAAGGAAGACCATGTCTCCATGGGTACCATCTCCGCCCGCAAGGCTCGCTCCGTTTTAGAGAATGCCGAAAATGTTCTCGCTATCGAACTCCTTTGCGGCGCCCAAGCGCTTGATCTGCTCACCAAAGGTCGCCCCGGCCGGGGTACTGAAGCAGCTTTCCAGAGCATCCGAGAGGTGGTCAGTCACATGGACAAGGACCGTGTTCTATCTAAAGATATTGAAAGAGTTGTTAAATTGATCCAAAGCGGACAACTGGTTAAGCGCGTTGAAGATGCGGTCGGCGATTTATCTTGATTAAGGATCAACTGCACAGGGAACCCTATCGTTGCAAAAGCCGGAGGGCTTCAGAGCTAAGGCGTCAAGGGTGAAGTTGTAGTCGTTTACCTCGAATCCTTGACAACACAGGATCTGAAGTTCTCCGGCTTTCCCGCAGGGTAAACAACATGACAAAATCGACCCCATCCTTTGAATTCACCAGTGGAGATATTCATGAAATGGTGCTTTCGCAATTATATCGTGTATAATTACAGTCTATTAACCATTCTTTGGCATGTTGTTTATGCAACTATGGGGGAATGCTTCCGAGTCACCCGCCCCGGCAGACATTTGCTCGTGTCCAGCGCTATACGCCCCAATTTTGGCTCTACCGTCTGGAATAGTTTCGCCGACAGGCTGATGAAAGGCTCATCGGTGCTATTGACGAAGAAGCGGGCGGAGACGGCGACATCGGGGGAATGGGCGGCTTTAAAACCACGACTTTCAGCCATGGGGCGGTTACGGACCTTTTCTAAGGTATCAGCCATTGCCTATCCAAAATTTCGGTCATAATCATCAACAGGTGCAAGACACCTCAAACACAGGAGGACATCATGCGTAAATTAGTTGGAATCGGAATTGTTGTTTTAGCGTTAATTTTTGGCGCAACGGCCTGGGCCGCTGATGCGTGGCGGATTGGAACCATTTTTCCCGTCACAGGCGCACTTTCCAAAAACGGGACCAAGAACTTTGACGGGGTAAAAATCGCCACAAACATGATCAATGATGCCGGCGGTGTCTTGGGCAGAAAAGTGGAATTGATCAGTGCCGACGCTCCGGATCCCCAGGCAGCGGCCAGTGAAGCCAATCGGCTGATCAACAACGAAAAAATTACCTGCATTATCGGAACCCAGGCGTCCTCCCTATCTATGGCGGCCACTGTAGTGGCGGAAAAGAACAAGGTCTTTTATCTCGAGAACGAAGGGGTATCCGGCTTGATTACAGCCCGGGGTTTTAAATATCTGGTACGAACCACTTTTTCCGGCCGGATGTTTGCTTACCAGATGGTGGACTTTACGGCCGAAGTACTGGCCCCCAAGAAATTCGGAAAGAAAGCTAAAGATTTGCGTGTGGCTATTATTCATGAAGACGGCGGGTTCGGTACATCTTCTGGTAAAGGTCTGTCCGCCAGGGCAAAGGAATTGGGCATGAATGTAGTCGCTGAAGAAGCCTACTCGGCCAAGTCAGCGGATCTGTCGGGTCTAGTTCTCAAATTAAAACAGAAAAAACCCGATCTGATTCTGGCAGCTCAGTATATCAACGACGCGATTCTGTTTCACCGTCAGGCCAGAGAATATCGACTCAAAGCGATGATCTTCGGTACCACTGCCGGCCAGGGCAATCCGGATTTCTACGAGGCCCTGGGTGAGGACGCAAACGGGATTTTGGCTGGTGGGATTCCCTCGGAAATATCCACCAAAGGACTGGGTGCCGAGCAGAGAAAAGATGCCGAAGAATTTGTAAAGCGCTATAGGGCGTCACACAACGGCGAATATCCCAACCCCACGGCATTTGTCGGTTTTGCCGGTGCCTGGATTCTTTACAAATTTATTTTACCTAAAGCCGGCAGTCTGGATCCGGACAAACTTCGCGAGGCGGCTGCAAGCCTGGATGTGAAACCCGGTGAAGGGGTTCTCAATTGGGGCATACAATTCGCCTCCGAGGGCAAAATCAGGGGCCAAAACATTTACTCCTCGGCCGGGATCAATCAATGGCAGAACGGAAAGATCAAATTGATCTATCCCTATGCGGTTGCCTCGTCCGAATTGCAGTAACGAGCATTGGAAAATGACGAACTGGGTCCCGACCCTGTGGCCGGGGCTCTTCAGGATCAGCAGACGCACCTTCCACTGACGAACGACACTGCGGCGATTGCGGTTATCAAAGCTGACGTTTAGGCGTATGCCAAAGCCGTCCCGGATGAGAACATGGATCTGACATTATTTATACAACTGCTTATTTCCGGCATCTTACTGGGCGGAATCTATGCCCTGTCTTCCATCGGGTTAACGCTGATTTTCGGGGTCATGAAGATCGTCAACTTCGCCCATGGTGAATATTTAATGTTGGCGATGTACGCTACCTTTTGGCTTTATACTCTTGCCGGTATCGATCCCTATTTGTCTATCCTGATCGTGGGTCCGATCCTTTTCGCTCTCGGCTGGCTGTCCTATCGCTTTATTGTGCGCCAAACCATCGGCAAAAACCACCTGGCCCAGATTTTCGTAACCGTTGGAATCTCCACGGTGATTCAGAATGTAGTCCTTCTTTTCTGGTCGGCGGACTTTCGAACCATCAGCCTGGAGTACGCCAAATCCCCCATTATCATCGGTCCCTTCCCGGCCTTGGGCATAGAGGAGTTGATTGTTAATCCGGCCCGGTTGATCGCTTTTGTATTGGGCATGGGGCTCGCCCTGATTTTTTACCTGTTTATTCAAAAAAGTTACACCGGCAAGGTGATCCGGGCCACGGCCCAGGACCGCTCTACGGCCCTTTTGATGGGGATCAACATCGATCGGGTTTTTACGCTGACGTTTGCCATCGGGTTGCTGATGGTGGGCGTGGCGGGGGCCTTGATGATGCCCATTTTTACCGCCCACCCTTTTGTGGGGTTCGAGTTCGTGCTGATCATGTTCGTGGTGGTGGTTCTGGGCGGCATGGGCAGTATTGCGGGGGCTGTCATTGCCGGTCTTTTTATCGGAGTGCTGGAAGTCTTTTCCAGTTTTCTGATCAGTCCCGAGTCCAAACAGGCAATTTACTTCCTGGTTTTCATCGCCGTCCTGGTGGTCAAACCCTCGGGACTGTTCGGGGTGAAGGGAGAAGAGGAGCTTGAACGAATTGAAGCAATCGAATAGTCGTACCGATCATAAACACTGGGTCTGGATCTGGACTGCGCTGGCGGTCATGGCGATCTGCCCCCTGTTTATAAAAAACAATTTCTATCTGGACGGATTTATTCTCGTTTTTATGTGGGGGGCCTTTGCCGGGGCCTGGAATATCCTTTCTGGATACGCGGGCATGACCTCCTTGGGACATAATGCTTTTTTTGGCATTGGCGCCTATACATCGACTCTGCTGTTTTTACGCTACGGCCTGACGCCCTGGTTGGGCATGTTTGCCGGTGGCCTTCTGGCCATGACCGTGGGCCTGTTGGTGGGGATTGTCTGCTTCCGGCTGCGTTCCCACTACTTTGCCCTGGCAACCCTGGCCTTCGGGGAAGTGTGTTCCATCCTTGCCTTGAGTTGGCGTTCGCTTACCGGCGGCGCCGAGGGCCTGGCACTGCCTATTGAACCGAATTTATACAACTACGCTTTTGACTCAAAATTGCCCTATGTTTACATTGGATTGGTGTTGTGTGCGGGGGTAACCGGCATCTGTTATTATATCGAGAACTCCAAACTGGGATACTACCTGACCGCTTTTAAAGAGAATGAGGATGCGGCCCGGGCTCTGGGAGTCAATACCGGCCGGGTACGCTTGATCGCCATGGCGCTGAGTTCGTTCCTCTCCGCTATTATAGGCACCTTCTACGCCCAGTATGTGGTCTACATCGATCCTTCCAGTGTAATCCGTCTGCCGATTTCAATCCAAGTAGCCTTGTTCGCCATTGTGGGCGGGGTAGGCACCGTCTTCGGGCCCATCATCGGCGCGGCGATTTTCATCCCCATCACCATTGGCCTCAGGGCCTGGCTGGGAACCTCAATTCCCGGGCTTTATATGATCATTTACGGCGTGATTCTCGTCGTCATTATGCTCTACATGCCGGATGGGATTTACGGTAAAATCAAAAATCGTCGCGCCGCCGTCGGGCCTGCGAATTCATAAAGGGGCAAACATGCTGCAAGTACGCGACATCAGTAAGTGGTTCGGGGGCAATGTCGTCCTTACCGACGTCAGCTTCGACATTAATTCGGGAGAGGTGGTGGGGCTGATCGGTCCCAATGGTGCCGGCAAGACCACACTGTTCAATGTCTTAGCGGGCGTATATCGCTCCAGGACGGGACACATCAAGTTCGGCGGGCAGTCCATCGACCGGCTTAAACCTGAGCAAATCTGTAAACGGGGCTTATGCCGGACATTTCAGATCACCAAACCTTTCGGTAATATCAGCGTTACCAAAAATGTGATGGTGGGGGCTCTCATTCGTACCGGGAGCCTCAAAAAGGCTGAACGGAAGGCCCTGGATATTTTGGAGTTCGTCGGGCTTTACGACAAACGTGATGTGTTGGGTAGCTCCCTGACCATTGCCGATCGCAAGCGGTTGGAAATCGCCCGGGGGTTGGCGACTCAACCCCAGCTTTTATTATTGGACGAAGTTATGGCCGGGCTCAATCTCCAGGAACTCGAAGAAGTAAAGCGTCTGATCGAAAATATTCGCCTCTCCGGGATCACCTTGTTTATTATCGAACACATTATGGGTGTGATGATGTCCTTGTCGGACCGTATCATCGTTTTGGATTACGGAAAGATGCTGTGCGAGGGCTCACCCGAGTCGATTTCCTGCGATCCTGATGTGATCAAAGCTTATTTGGCGGAAGAATATCTTGCTGTTACAAGTTGAGGGGCTCAATGCCTACTACGGTGATGTACAGGTGCTTTTCGATGTCTCCCTTGAGGTGGCGGAGGGTGAACTGGTTTCCATGGTCGGGGCCAACTCGGCTGGTAAATCGACCCTGCTGAGATGCCTTTCGGGAATGCTCAAAAAGGTCTCCGGAACCATCAGTTTTGGCGGCCATGAACTCATTGACACACCGGCCTACGAAATGGTTAATCATGGTATTATTCATATACCCGAAGGCCGCCGGGTCTTTCCCATGATGACGGTGGAGGATAATTTGCAGATAGGGGGCTATTCCAAGCGCAAGGACGGCGAGATAGCCGACTTGATCACCCGCTCCTACGATATGTTCCCCCGGCTCAAGCGGCTTCGCCACCAGATGGCCGGTTCCATGAGTGGCGGGGAACAACAGATGCTGGCTATCGCCCGGGGGTTGATGGCCAAACCCCGGTTGTTGACAGTGGATGAGCCCTCCCTGGGACTGTCGCCCATTTTGGTGGACGACACCTTCAAGATTCTGGAACGAATCAAAACCGCAGGGATGACCATCCTGCTGGTGGAACAGAACGTGGTGCGGGCTCTAAAAATGTCCGACCGGGCCTATGTCATTGAAAACGGGCGTATTGTCATGCAGGGACAAGGTGCCGAACTGATTAAAGACGACCACCTGCGCAAGGCATATATGGGGATGTAATGACACTTAACACGGCAACAGAGCTCTTTCCCTTGGATGTACCGGATTATCGCTTTGATCAGAGAAACGAGATGTTCAAACGACGTACCTGGGACGATGCTTTTGTTCTCCACGGCAACCGGCTTTACGGCCAAGTCAAGTATGATAGCCGGTCCGGTTACCGTAAACCCGACTACGCCCTGCGTAATGCCGCGTGGAACATGGAGTATGACTTTGCCTTCGGCAACATGCGCAGCAATCACGGCCTATACTCCTGGACCCACATCGCTGATAAGGTCAAACGTTTTGTTGAGACCGGGGATCCGGTGGAACAGACGCCTGAAGCCAACAGTCGCATGGTTAAAAAAGCAGCCCGGTTTTTGGGAGCTGACCTGGTGGGGACCTGCTATGCCCATCCCAACCTGATCTACGCCCGTGAATATAATCTGTTGGAGATGACACACGACCCATTGGAACTACCTGAAGGGTGCCATCACGCCATCGTCATGGCCGTGGCGATGGATTACGATCTAACTCGCTATTCCCCGGATGCAATCAGCGGTGCGGCTACCGGTCTGGGCTACTCCATGCAGGCGGTGGTGGCCAATCTGGTGGCCACTTTTATTCGGGGTCTGGGCTACCGGGCGGTGCCTTCGGGCAACGATACGGGACCTTCCATTCCCCTGGCTATCGCTGCCGGCCTGGGCGAATTGGGACGTATGGGTCTTTTAATTACCAAACCCTACGGACCCCGGGTACGGATTTGCAAAGTGTTTACCGATATGCCCCTGGCCTATGATCATCCCATCCATTTCGGAGTTGAGGCCTTTTGTCGGATCTGTCTGAAGTGCGCCAAGCATTGTCCGTCCAAGGCCATCTCCATGGGCGAACCGACCCTGGAGGGGCCATCGATTTCTAACTTTTCCGGGGTGCGCAAGTGGTACATCAATCCGGAAAAGTGTTTTATGTTCTGGGTCAAGAACTGGATGGATTGCAATAACTGCGTGATGACTTGCCCTTTCAATAAACCCTCGGGAATCCTCCACGACATCACGCGTTGGCACATAAAAAACCTGCCTTTCTTAAGCCGGCCCATCGTGTGGATCGATGATCTTTTAGGCTATGGCAAGCCGTTCAGAAATAAGGATTACTGGGCTGTAGAAAGATGATACCGGCCGACTGGTTCTAACGAGTCGTACGAAATATACCCTCAGTAAAGGTGAGAATTTGACAAGTCCGTTAGGATCTTCAACTCTCGAATAGTTTGCCTAAGCGAAAAACCGGCAAGGGGTTTTAGCCGGTTTTAAGAAACGGAATCGGTTTGCCCGTGCGAAAAGCCAGGGCCTGGCACAGGGAAATAATCCGTCCGTTTTGGTCTGTGACTTTGATGTCGTAACTTGCGGTCTTTTTTGTCCTGCTCACCCGGCGGGCTTCCGCGCGTAATTGCAATCCCGGTTCGGGGCTGGACACGTAGGTAACATTTACATTCAATGCCACCGCCACGGTGCCGTCCGTCTGGCCGGCAGTTTCAAAAGCCTCATCAATCAGTGCATATATCGCCCCGCCGTGGGCGCGGCTGTAAATATTGTCCATTTTTTGCGGCTTATACTCCATTTTAACGACCGAATAGCCGTCTTCCAATTCGACCAGCTCCATCCGCAACGCCTGAGCAAACGGTTCTTTTTCCACCGCCCGGGCAATTGCTTTTTTGACCAACACATCCATAAATCATCTCCCCGTATTTTTGCGAAATCAGAACGATGGCGTCAGGTTACCAGAAATACGGTTCGGTGACAATTGTAAGTCTTGGGAGCTTTAAACGATTCCCGGAGTTTTCTCTTGACTATGTGACTATGTGGCTATTATATAGCTAGTTTCCATCCATAAATGGCCCTTTTTTCCCTGATCGGCGTTCTCCGCGGGTTTACGTCTGCGAAGTACGAAAAGTACGTCTCGACATAAACCCTTGTGCGGCCTTGCTCAGAGAAAAAATTGCTCATTTCTGAATTGGAAACTTACGTCAGTGCCCATGGATAAAAAAGGCTTTGTGGATGGGCACTATCTATAAAGTGAATCTGATTTTGATGTATTAAACGATATAAGGATGACACAAAATGGCTGATCAAATCTACTGGAACCCCGTGCTGGAGACATTGCCGCGGGAAAAAATTCGAAAACTACAGCTTAAAAAGTTTCGTAAGATTTTTAAGTGGACCTATAAGCGTTCAAAATTTCATCGCAAGATTTATGATGAAGCCGGCCTAAAGCCGGAGGATATCCGCTCCTTTGAAGATATTCGTCGGATACCCAAGGTGGAAAAATCCATGATGCGGGACATCCAGAGAAAGGACCCGTTTCCCTATGGTGATGCCCTCTGTGTTCCCCTGGAAGAAGTGACCGTCTTTCGCCAAACCAGCGGTACCACCGGCCAACCCGTCTACCAACCGGATACCTGGCAGGATTGGGAGTGGTGGGCAGAGTGCTGGTCCTATATCCTTTGGGCCCAGGGCTATCGTCCCAGGGACCGGGTATTTATTCCCTTCGGCTATAAC
The DNA here is from genome assembly GCA_024277475.1 of Deltaproteobacteria bacterium. The sequence continues at coordinate 3,720 of JAJRVC010000311.1, read as the reverse complement.
ATCTTTGTCGCTTTTTGGGCTGGCCACTATGCCGCTGAAAAGATCGGCTGCGAAGTTATTCCGGGAGGAGTGCTGGACACCAAAGCCAGGATCCTTAAAATCCGGGAATTGCAGGCCACGGCCATGATGGGCACCCCGACCTATATCCTCGGGATGGCCGAGACGGCGCAAATGAAAATGGAGATTGATCCGTCTGAATTAACCATTGACAAAATTACCTGTGCCGGCGAGTGTGGTGCCAGTATTCCCAGTACCAAAAGGCGTTTGGAAGACGCCTGGGGGGCCAAGGTGTATGATCATGCCGGAGCCACCGAAATCGGTGCCTGGTCTTTTGAGTGCCGGGATCAGCCGGGTGGCCTGCATGTCAACGATGCTTTGTTTTTGGTTGAAATCGAGGATGTGGAAAGCGGCGAAATCATCGAAGAACCGGGACGACGGGGAAAAATGGTTATCACCGCCCTGGACCGCCAGGCTCAGCCCTGTATTCGTTTTGACTCCAAGGATGTTATCGAATGGTCTGCCGACCCGTGCTCCTGCGGACGGACGTCCCGCCTGATTAAAGGCGGCGTGGTCGGCAGGGCCGATGATATCACCAAGGTCAAAGGTGTCCTCCTGGCACCCTCTGCGATTGAGGAGGTCGTTCACGGCATCAACGGCCTGGGAGACGAATACGAAGTCATTGTGGACCGGGTCGGTCATACGGATCGAATAAAACTCAAAGTGGAAGTATTGCCTGAAGCCCAGGACCAGTGCCAATGGGTTGAATCCGAGCTGGCCGATCAGCTCAGGTTAAAGACCAATTTACGATATGATATTGAAATTTGCGGTTGCGAAACTTTGCCCCGGTACGAAGTGAAAGCTAAACGCTTTAAAGACTTGCGCCAGAAACCGAAATAGGATTAAAAAATATGCCACAATTCGACCTGAATGAGATTGACTCCAAAATTAAATTGATGAAAAGAACCGCCGAGGAGCTTAGCCTGGCGGGGGAAAATTTTCCAGCCATTGCCAGAAATATCGTGCGAATTTCGGCCGGCATAAAAATGCTGGAGATTAATATTACCGACGTTGTAGAACTGGAAAGGCCTGATTAAAAGAGAATTTTTTATGGGAGAAGCAAAGGATACGATCATAGGGCATATCATAAAAGCCGTCATTTGGTCGGTGGCCGGCATCAAGGCTGCCTGGAAAAATGAACAGGCGTTTCGGTGGGAAGCTACAATAATTCTCCTAATGTTTCCGGTGGGCCTTTGGCTTGGAAGAACTGCGGTGGAGCGGGCTCTGCTGATTGTATCCGCTATGTCGATTCTCATTGTCGAGTTGCTGAACTCTGCAGTGGAGGCGGTAGTGGATCGAATTGGGCCGGAACGACACAAATTATCAAAACTGGCAAAAGATCTGGGCTCCGCTGCAGCATTTATCAGCATGATCACCGCTGCCGTTGTTTGGGCGCTGATTGCGTATGAGCGCATCCTGGGATGAAGCTTTCTATGCGTGGCAATGAGGCCAGGTTGAGAAGTTGGAAGATTAGATTTGATATGGCCGCAAAAAGGCTCAAAAAGCACAAAAATAAAATTTTAGGATCTTTTAGATAAAAAATCTTAAGTCCCCCCCCGCTCGTATTCTTCGTGATCAAGAATTAATATCTTTTCAGTCATAAACCATAAGAATCAGAGGTTTAACTTTGGATGCAATTGCCGCAAGGGCGAACAAGGAGCTGGCCGGCTGATACGCGCCTGCGACACGGGAACTGCGAACATCATTTTGACAGCGTCCTAAAATATATGTTAGAAGGTCCGGCACCTGCCGGACTCTTATCGGGTTTTTATGACAACATGTTGTTCGATACCGAAGGTGTCAGGTTGCAGTAATTTAAAAATTTCAAATAACAAAGACCGAAATTCAAAATCCCAAACACTTGGCTTTTGATCTTATTTGAGATTTGGATATTGTTATTTGTTATTTCCGGTTAATCCGGGGGCAAACATTCGAATGTAAACGTAAAAGAAAAAATGGAGGGTTATTCAATGAAACAATCTGGTGTTTTGCACGTCCTGCTGGCTGGTCTGATGCTTTTATCGGTTGCGGTTTTTCCCGCCTCGGCCGGTGACGTACCGAAAAAACTTAAAGTGGCGGCGGTATTCGTATCGCCTATCGAAAATGCGTGGACAGCCTCCTGGATTGATTCCTTCGAGCGGGTGAAAGCTGCCAAACCCCATGGTTTGGAGTTGGAATTGGATTATTCCGAAAATATTTACGGTGACAAAGTCCTGCCTGTGATCGAAGTCTATGCCGAAACCGGGAAGTACGGGATTATCTGGTTTCACAGCTCGGCATCCGATGAAGTCGAATCAATTAAAGCCAAGTATCCGGATATCTTATTTGTGGTGACCGGGTCCGGCAACCGACCCCTGGGCGATAATGCCTATCTGCTATACGCCCATCTGCATGAGCCCTCATATCTATTGGGACTGATCGCAGGGTCCATGACCAAAAGCAATGTATTGGGCGTTGTAGGATTGTTTCCGGCGGACGACGTCAATGACCAGATCCATGCTTACCGCGCTGGAGCCCAATCGGTGAATACAGGCATCAAGGTCAAGGTGAGCTTCATCGAAAGCTGGTACGATCCGGCCAAGGCCTCCGAGGCCGCCAATGCTCAGATTGCAGCCGGAGCCGATTTTATCCTCCAGCTGGGCGAGTCCTTCGAAACCTGCAAACAAAAAAATGTCTACTGTTTCGGAAATTATGTCGACCTGAACGCCGTGGCCCCCGAGGTCATCCCCACGAGTACCGTCTTGAACTGGGATCCCCAAATCAATTATGTCATTGGGCAGTGGCGCGATCACCATGCAACCGGCAAGCCTTACAAGGCTCCCATGGAAAAGGTTTGGTACTCCATGGCCGAAGGCGGATCCGATATTGCGCCCTACCACAATTTCGACAGTGTCATTCCGGAGGACGTAAAGGCCAAAGTCGCACAAGCCAGGGCCGATATCATGGCGGGCAAACTCAAGGTCGAGCTGGATTCCTCACTGCCAAAATCAGATTAATTTTCAGGGTTCTAAATGGAACAATTGCTCCGCACTCAAGCTTTGACTAAGAAATTTCATCAAGTTGTTGCCATCGATTCGGTTTCCTTCGATGTCCGGCCGGGTGAGATACACTGTCTGCTGGGTGAAAACGGTGCCGGCAAGTCTACCTTGGCCGAGTGCATCTACGGTTTCTATAAGCCGGAGCAGGGTAAGATTTTTGTGGAGGGCCAACCTGTTCAGATGTCGTCTCCGGCCGAAGCTATCGCCCACGGTATCGGAATGGTACACCAGCACTTTGTACTGGTGCCGACCCTGAGCGTTTTGGAAAACATCATTGTCGGTACCGATACGTCCGGAATCCTACTGAATCTGGGCAAGGCCGAGAAGGAAGTCAAGCGGCTTTGTGAGCGGTATTGTGTGGAACTGGACCTGGCAACGAAGGTGTGGCAGTTGCCAGTGGGTCAGCAACAGTGGATTGAGATCCTTAAAGCACTCTATGTGGGTGCGCGCCTGTTGATTCTGGATGAGCCCACTGCTGCTTTGACTCCCCAGGAGTCGCGTGCCTTGTTTGAAATCCTGCGCGTTATGACCCACAAGAATATGTCCGTGATTCTCATCAGCCATAAGCTGAACGAAGTGCTGCAGTCGGATCGGGTGACGATTCTACGCAAGGGTAAAAAGGTTG
>JAJRVC010000310.1 GCA_024277475.1 Deltaproteobacteria bacterium | reverse complement strand
TTGGAAGACGATGCATGGGTCATCGTAGAACATTTCCACAAGACTGCATTGCAGGAAACTTATGGTAAACTGAAGTCTTTTAAAGACAGGCGTTTGGGTGACTCGTGCCTGTCATTTTTTGAGTTGAAACGATGAATGATTCAGAAAAAATTGCCATAGCCATGAGCGGTGGTGTCGACAGTTCGGTTGCGGCTTCTATTATGAAAGAGCGTGGCTATAATGCGGTTGGCATCTCTTTGCAGTTGTGGAACTATTCCGAGTCGGATAACCGTTTTGGCACGTGTTGCTCACTTGATGACCTTGCCGATGCGCGTCGCGTTGCCGAAAAAGTCGGCATTCCTTTTTACATTCTCAACATGGAAAAAAAGTTCAAGGAAGAGGTGGTCGACTATTTCATTTCCGAATACATGCAGGCGCGCACTCCTATCCCGTGTACCTTGTGCAACCAGAAGCTGAAATTCGAGGAGATGATCCAGAAAGCGGAATCGTTTGGTGTGCACCGGGTGGCGACCGGACATTACGCTTCTATCGTTAAACACCCGAATGGGAAACTGCTGGTTCGTCGTGGTCGCGATCGTTGGAAAGATCAGAGCTACTTCCTTTTCAACCTGTCGCAGGGTCAACTTGCGCGTCTGGAATTCCCCTTGGGCGATATGGATAAAAATGAAGTGCGCGAACGCGCCAGGCAATTGGGACTGAACGTGGCAGAGAAAGCCGAGTCGCACGAAATTTGTTTTATCCCGGATAACGATTACCCCAAGTTCATCGCCAACCGATTGAACGGCGATGCCTTCAAGCAGGGCGATATCGTTAATTCAAAAGGCGAGGTGCTGGGCAAACACGCGGGCTATCCGGCTTTTACAATCGGTCAACGCAAGGGTTTGAATCTGGGCGGACTCAAAGAACCGCATTTCGTAACTCATATTGACCCGGTTAATAACCGCATCACCGTCGGTCCTAAAAAAGAACTGCAACGGGCAGATTGCACCGTGGCTCAGGTCAACTGGTGTCTGGATACTGCCGACTCTACCCGTGCCGATGTGCAGATTCGTTACCGGCATCATGGTGTCCCGGCTACGATTACGAAATTAGATGATTCCCGAGCCCGTATAGAATTCGAGGAGCCGCAGATATCTATCGCGCCGGGCCAGTCGGCAGTTTTTTATCAGGACGATTGCGTGATAGGCGGCGGGTGGCTTGAATGAGTGAAGCCGTAAAGGTTGCGGTGGAAGCCGCATTGGAAGCGGGCAAGATTCTACGTGACCGCGCAGACGACATGGGAAAAATTTCTTTTAAAGAATTTAATGACCCGGTTACCGAAGTCGATCACCTTGCCGAGAAGGCAGTCATCTCCCGCATCAAAAAGACTTTTCCCGATCACGATTTCCTTGCAGAAGAATCTGGGGATGCCGAAGGCAGCAACTCTACCAGCAAATGGATCATCGATCCGTTGGATGGAACGCTGAACTATTCGCATGGCTATCCCTGCTATTGTGTTTCAATTGCTTTAGAGCAACAGGGCGAAGTGCAGGTGGGAGTCATTTATAATCCCTGCCTCGATGAATTGTTCGTTGCTGAAAAAGGTCAGGGCGCGATACTTAACGGCAAGCCCATTCATGTATCGACTATTCCCACATTGGAAAAGAGTTTGCTGGTTACAGGTTTTGCGCCGCGTGTGGTAATGTCGGATAAAGATAACCTCGATCATTTCTGCAATTTTATGAAAGCCTGTCAGGCGGTGCGCCGCCCCGGCTCTGCCGCCATGGATCTCGTTTATACAGCGATGGGTCGTTTTGAAGGGTTCTGGGAACGGATGCTGCACCCGTGGGATGTCGCGGCAGGACTCCTGATCGTTCTCGAAGCGGGTGGACAGGCGAGTAGATTTGATGGCAGTCCGACCGATATTTATGATCAGGAAATACTTGTCAGCAATGGACTTGTGCATCAGGAGATGGTAGATGTCCTGCAAAAAGGTCAAGTATAAGTCCTCTTGTAATTTCGTTTTAGCCTTCACCCATGAAAAAACTTTTCCTGTTCTTCTTTGTTCTCTTCTTGCTATCCGGGTGCCAGTCCACTCGCGAAAAAGATTGCGCCGGGTGTGCCTATGACCTGTTTCTATGGAAAACGGCGGTCGACACGATTGCACTGGCAAACTTTCCGAAAGAAGAATTTATTGCGGTGGTGCATTATGCAGACTTTTCCAATGCATGGGTTACAACCGGTAATGAGGTGAACATCACTTCCAATTTGCTGCACGAGCTAACCAAAGAACAACGCATCGCGGTTGCGGGTCATGAAATCGGGCATCTTAAAGCGGGGCATTATTTCACCCGGCTGGGCGTTTCTATTCTGACTTCGATCGGGTTTTCAGTTCTGAATGTTTTTGTCCCCGGCGCAGGCTATAGTGAATATCTGGTCAAGCCTGCACTGGTAGGCGGATTCTCACGTCCCCAGGAACTGGAAGCGGATAAACGGGGGGTGGAATATTTAAACAAAGCGGGTTATTCGGCAGAATATTTTCTGCAACTCCTGGATGTATTTCGCAAAAAGTCCGGGGAAGAGCCAGGCGAGGCCAGCTATTTTTCCACGCACCCAACAAACGCAGAACGGATAAAACAGATCAGGGAATTCCAAAAATCCAGCGATTAGCAGGATTATTTTTGGGGTGCTTCCGGGTCAACCAGATAGGTGTAACCCCTGAGACCTTCTTTGTAGAGATTCAGAAAGTCATCGGCCTCTTTCTGTGTGACAACACCCCGCTGCACACTCCCAATAAGGAATCCGTCTATGCGCCCCGCAAGTTCATCGGCGGAGAACTGGACATAGTCGAGCACGTCTGTCACGTCTTCGCCTTTAATGATCTGTTCGTACTTCAAGGTTCCGTCATCGTTCAGGGAAACATGAACGGTGTTGGTGTCTCCGAATAGATTGTGCAAGTCCCCTAAAATTTCCTGATAAGCTCCGGTCAGGAAAATACAAAGGGGGTAGGTTTCGCCGGGTTCCAATGCATGAACGCGAAGGGTGCTTTCCGTTCCCCGGTTCGTGCCGATGAAGGTGTCTATGCGGCCGTCGGAATCACAGGTGATGTCTTCGAGTGTGGCATCGCGAGTGGGTTCTTCGTTTAACCGGTAAAGAGGGACTACCGGGAAAACCTGGTCTATGGCCCATGAGTCGGGTACCGATTGAAAAACCGAAAAATTGCAGAAATATTTATCCGCCAACTTGGTTTTTAAAGTACGAATTTCCTCGGGCATGAATTTCAGGCGAGTGCTCAGCTTTTCAATTTTACGACAGATGCCCCAGAATATTCTTTCTGCCATAG
>JAJRVC010000309.1 GCA_024277475.1 Deltaproteobacteria bacterium | reverse complement strand
TTATTTCCATATTTACTGCTTTCTTCCGAGAACCCCGAAGGTCATGCCCATGAGCAGGTGCCTGCGAATTAAGTAGAATAAGATCGTGATGGGGATAATCAGCAAGACGCCGGCAGCAGCCACCATCGCCCAATCGAGGCCTTCTGTGCCAAGGGCTGCAGAAATTCTTACCGGCAGCGTCTTGGCTCTGGTTGTCGATATAATAGAAGCAAACGTGAATTCATTCCAGGCAAAAATAAAGCAAAAGCCCGTTGTAGCGGCGATTCCGCCTTTTACCATCGGCAGAACCAGTTTCCTGAAGGCATAAAGCCTGGAGTATCCGTTAATCAATGCAACTTCTTCGACATCCTGCGGAACACTGTCAAAAAAACCTTTCATTATCCAGGTTGCCAGCCCGATGTTGACGAGGATATATAAAAGAATCATGCCAAACCGGGTATCGGCCAATCCCAGTTTCGAGTACATGATATGGAATGACACCAGCACGGCGACTGCCGGCAGCATCCGGGTGGACAACACAAAAAACATGAAGTCGCCCTTGCCTTTAAAATCAAAACGGCTGGCGGCATAGCCTGCCATCGTGCCTAAACACACGGCCAGGATGGTCCCCCCGCCGGCAATCACCACGCTGTTTATCATCGTACCGATGATCTCCGAAAGACCGGTACTGCCGTCTTTGTATGTAATAATAAATAAACTTTTATAACCGTGCAGGGTGGGAGAGAAGAAAAACTTGGGGGGCATCGAGAAAAGATCGAGCCGTGTCTTCAGCGATGAAAGAAAAAGCCACAGGAGCGGACCCAAACTAAATACCACCCAAATCCCGATGATGGACAGTACAATCAGACGTGTAATTTTCGATCCGTTTTCTTCCATAAAATTGTACCTGATTATATGGTCCCTATATTTATTGAAATCACTCCATGATATTTTCGCCACCAAGACACCAGACACGAAGTTTAATTATAATAAACATTTATTGTTTGTGTCCTGGTGCCTTTGTGGCTATTCTTCTATTTTACCATAGTTGGGTATAGGAAATGGATACCCTCTTTTCGTCAATTAAAAATCACTAATCATAATTTATCGGCGTTACCTTATCCATGCCACAGGGGTTCACTATCTGATCCGGCACCTCGGGGATGTTCTTGGTGCGAGTAATCTTATAACCGGCCCGTTTAAGCGTTCTCTCCTGGCGTTTGACACAGTCGTTGATCGCCTGTTCTACCGTCTTTTTCTTTGAGATGGCATTTGTCACTTCTTCCTGTAAGATATCCAGCAAGATGATATATTCCGGTATATGCCAATAATCATTGGTGTATTGCATCACCTTGGAAAACTGTTTATTCCATGAATTCAGTTTGTACCAATCGGGATTGGTCAACACATCTTTGCGTGCGCTCTGGCAGGTCTGTGCATATTGCCATTGTTGCGGATATTGCTGGTACCATTCGATAAACTTCCAGGTTTCCTCCACACATTTGGAGTAGATGTTGATTCCCATACCCTGGCCGCCTAAGCTGAATTGCCTCCGAAACTTTCCATCACGTCCGATTGCTCCCGGCAGATTTTCAAACGCCGTATGTTCAGCTACCTTGGAGACGTTGGGATCAACGTTTGAGCCGAAAAAAAAGTACCATTGCATGGCCATGGCGACTTTACCCTGCTGGAAAGCACTGTTGATTTCGTCAAACCCCCAGTTTGTTCCACCGGGTGGACTGTATTTGAACATGTCGATATAAAACTTGATGCCGTCGATGGATGCCTCTGAGTTTAGATAGCCGTCGATTTCATTGGTTTTGGGATTCCACAATTCACCACCGAAAGACCACAGAAAGCAATTTGAAGAGCTGGTGGCAAAATCGTATTCGCGGCCGCCATATTGGGCCCAGCCATAAAGTCCTTCATCAGGGCGTGTAAAAAATTCGGCGATGTCTCTGGCCTGCTGATACGTGTCCGGTACGGCCAGTTCATAACCATATTTTGCCTTAAAGGCTTTTTTCTCTTCCGGATTCTCAAACAGGTCCTTGCGGTACATCAGCCCCAACGCATCCTGGTTGATGGGCAACGCCCAGATTTTGCCGCTGTTATCAGGGTATTCACCATAGCGAACAATTGCTGTCTGATCATATTCATCCAGGCTGATCAGTTTGGATTTTTCAATGCGCTCATTGAGCAAAACACAGTGCCCCGCTCCGGCAAATTCCGCCACCGACTGGCTATCCCAAACGGCAATATCAAATCCAGAGCCCTTGGCGGCAAACTCGGATGCTATCTTGTCGTGCCACTGAGGACCATAAGGTACAAAGGCCCCTTTCATCGCTACGCCTGTTTCCTTGGTATACTCTTTGGCGATGTCAAGGAAAGCTGTCGGACAGGTCCCTGCATTCCAAATAACAACAAGCTCTTTACAATCACCGGACAAGGCACTGGACGGAGCCATGAACAGCATCAGCATCATCACTCCCAGGACCGCCAGACAAGAACCTTTCCATCTGCTGTTTTTTTCTTTCCTTCTCATGAACCTTCCTCCTTTCTATAAATTAATGGGTTGTCTTTTTAGAGCCCTCACCTAACTTGGTGAGCCCCAGTATTAGAACATATGTTATTACATATGTTCTACGAACTTATAGGGAGGCAAAACATTTGTCAAGACAAATGTTCAGAAAATGACATTTTTTTTGAGAAACCGGATTGAAAGAGACGAGGCAGGAATGTTAGGCCAGTTTAATGAGAGCCTGGGCGGTTCTGTCATCGGTGATCAAGTGGCTGCCCAGACCGGTTTTTAATATACCACGGATGGAATTAATCTTCTTTTCGCCACCCCCGATGACAAAAACTTTGTCCACCCGTTTGAGATCGCTCAGTGGAATCCGAATGACGATATCATCTTTGCTTTTGATGATATTCCCGTCTCTGTCAAAGTAATAGGTGGCAATCATTCCCACAGCTTTTTTTTCACGAAGCAAATTACCAAATCGAGCTGCTGTTGCCTGGTCCGGAACAGACGGGTAGGTTCCAATCCCCAGTATTACAACGTCAAGTTCATGCCACAATTTGGATATTTCCTGATATTGAGTCGTGTTTTCAAAAAGTTTTTTGTTTTTTAAAGATATCGGAAATGCCGGAGCATGCAAGTAATACGATGAAAATCCGGTCTTCTCCGCGAAAATTCTAGTGAGTTCATTGGTCTGGTACCATTTGATATCATTGGGAGCACTTCCGATGATCGGACAAACACAACCTGCATTTCCTTTGTCAGGTGTCAAACTTTTCAGCTCGTCAACCAGTCTTCCCATGGTGTCCCCCCATCCCAACCCGACCTTATTCACATTATCAAGCAGTTTTTCAAAATACAGTGATGCCTGGGAAATTAGAAGTCGCGTTATCAAAGTCTCATCACCTGATCCGGATGGTACAACCAGACCCCCCTTCAGGGCATATGCCTCACACAATTCTGTGAGCAGCAAATCGTCGTTCATTAACGGGGATTTAATCTCTATTCTGACAATACCGCGAATTCTGGCTTCTGAAAGAAGTTTGCTGACTGCCGGGCGCGAAATATTCATGCGCTTGGCAATTTCGGCCTGGGTAAGATTCCTTTCGTAGTACAAGCGACTAATCTCGACAAGTTTGAGGATATCTGCATGATTATTCATATATTGGTTTGTCCCCGTTACCCTTACGTTACAACATTGGGGTTTACTATGATCATTAGAAATAATTAACTAATTCAATCGATTTAAAAAAAAAGTCAATATTTTTATTATGCTTTCAACCTAAAATTTGTGCAATACTATTGGAAAACAACCGGTATCCAATAGCTATATTTAATTTGACAAATGTTCTGACATATGTCAACTATATTTCTAAATTAATTTTTTCCTTAATTCCGACAATCTCGTAAAAAGTTCAAATTTTCGAATTTCGATCTCATAACCTATTGAAATAATAAAGTGTAAAATTTTATTTTTTGTATTTTTTGTGCCTTTTTGCGGCCACATCAATTCTTGTTAGAATCGTAATCAATGCTAAATAAAAACATCTCTTCCGCCGTCCGTTATAGTCTGCTTGGGATCCTTTTTTTATCCGGCGCCAACGGCCTGGTGATGGAAATCGTCTTCAGACGCCAGCTGCTTCTCTCACTGGGTGTCACCCATTATTCAGTCGGGATGGTTCTAACTGTATTTATGGCCGGACTGGCCCTGGGCAGTTTTTTGTTTGGACGCATGGCGGACGAAATCGAGTATCCAATTAGGCTATACGGCTTACTGGAAGTCGGAGTGGGCCTGTCAGGTCTGCTGCTTATCACTGTTTTTTCCTATCTTGATCCGTTTTACGTGAAATTGCATTTGGTTTTCGGCGCCACGGGATCAGCCGGCATTCTCCTCAAGTTGCTTCCGGCCGCAATTGTTCTGCTGGTACCCACAACGCTCATGGGAGGAACCCTGCCCGTGATAGGCAAGGCCTTAACCTGTGAAAATCAATCAACGGGCTCTTCGTTGGGGTTGCTGTATGGTGTCAATACGTTTGGCGGTGTCATGGGTGTCATTGGCGCCACTTTCTTTCTTTTAGGGACTGCCGGTGCCGTGCTGACCCTGGCAATCGTTTCAATAATTAATACAATTATCGGGCTCATCTCCCTGCTAATTTTCGGAAAAATAGTTCGGATTACAAGCATTGACTCAAATCCGAGCGACTCAATATCCAAGCCCGCCGGAAAACAAATCGATGTTTTATGGTTGAATCAAATTCCCCTGGCTGCTTTTTTTCTGGCCGGATTTGCCGCCCTTTCGCTTGAGGTTCACTGGACGCGAATTCTTGCTTATGTGATAGGGAGCCACGGCTATGCGTTTGGCATCATCCTGGCCGCATTTCTCTGCGGTATTGCCATGGGCAGCATCCTTGTTTCCCGTTTTGCAGATCGATTGAACCGTCCAGCCATATGGCTGGGTGCGACCCAGTTCCTGATTGCCGGCACGGCCTTTGCCGCCAGCAGCATCATGTTCAGACTTCGGGGATTAACCGGCTGGCTGACCCTGCATGTGGGCGATTCCTGGACCGGGTTCATCACGGCGCAGATGGCCATAATCTTTGCATTGCTGCTGGCTCCTACATTTTGCATGGGAGCTGTTTTTCCCCTGGTCATGACCTTATGTGTAAAAACCTACAAAAAAATCGGTCAATCGGTAGGCAATGCATACATGCTAAATACATTGGGAAGCATTCTAGGCGCATTTTCCGCCGGTTTCATCTTTATCCCCTATCTGGGAATTACAGGTGGTTTAAAATTAACCCTATTGATCTCTATCCTCGGAGGTGCAATTCTTTTCTTAAATATCCGCAGGCAGCCGTTTTTAAAAACCGGCGCAATGATCATCACCGTATTGAGTGGCGCAATGGTATTCTACGGCCCGATAGGATTCAGATTGCAGCATTTGAGGATCGGAGAGCGCCTGATTTTCTACGATGAGTCCGGCCCAGCCACGGTGAGCGTACGGGAAAATGAGGAAGGCGGACGTATGCTATCCGTCAATGGATTGGATGAGGTTCCGGTAGATCCGGCATCGCTTCTGACCTTTCGGGTATTGGCCCATCTTCCGTTGTTGCTGCATCCAAATCCCTCAAAAGTCATGGTCCTGTCATTGGGCGGCGCCATAACCACAGGCAGCGTGGCCTGCCATCCATTGGAGCAAATTGATGCCGTCGAGCTGTGCCCGCCGGTGGTGAAAGCAGCTGAACTTTTTGAATCCTGGAACCATGGTGTTTTGCACGATCCAAGGCTTCAAATCATATTACAGGACGGACGTAACCATCTTTTAACAACCCCAAAAAAATATGACGTCAT
>JAJRVC010000308.1 GCA_024277475.1 Deltaproteobacteria bacterium | reverse complement strand
ATAAATTACAGTGATTTTTTTGTGTTTTTGTTGGTACATTTCTGCGACTACATATTTTGCTATATCGTCCAAAACCGTCTAAAAATAAGCGTTTCATAAAAAACTTCCCGGAAAAGGGGCTTTATTACAACGAACGTTTAGCTGAATTTTTGGCCTTTTCCGGCAAAGACATTTCGCGTGAAGACTTCATTAACTGGGTCCATCCCGAAGACCGTCAGGAAATAAAACGCCATTCGAAGGATTTATTGAACGGATTAGAAGAACATCTGCGCTTCGAGTTTCGCGCCGGGGATGAAAATGGTTATCGATTTTACCGTGCCTATGCCCAACTCACGGAGTATGAGGATCATGCGGCCATCCATTTTATTCTTGACGACATTACCGAACAAATAGAGTTGGCTCGCAAGGTCAAACTCAATGAGCTACGGCTCTATCATGAAGATCGTCTCTCCGCTCTCGGCATAATGGCAGCGGGGATTGCCCATGAGCTGAACCAGCCCCTGAACACCATCCGTGTGGTTACCGACGGTCTGCTGTTCGGGAGAGAAGAAGGGTGGGAGCTGGAGCAGGAAGAGCTTTTTGAGAACCTGGAGATGGTCTCACGACAAGTCGTACGCATGAGTGAAATCATTCAGAACATCCGAAATTTCGCAAGGGAGGATCAAGGACTGTGCGTCGAGGATGTCAACGCCAACGAGGCCATAGAAAATGTTTTCTCTATGATAGGACGACAGCTGGAGGCCCACGGGATCAATATCCAAAAGGATCTGGCCCATGGGCTCCCACCTATAAATACCAATCTCAACCGGCTTGAGCAGGTTATCATGAATCTGATCGTCAATGCCCGCCAGGCGTTAGACGCATGTTCCCACGACAATAAAGAACTCAGGGTAGCAACAGGCTCTGCTAACGGATCCGTCTTCATCAAGGTAAGTGATAACGGCTCCGGTATCCCGGATGAGTTATCGGTTAAAATATTTGACCCATTTTTTACAACAAAAGAAATCGGCAACGGCACCGGCCTGGGACTTAGCATCAGCCAGACAATTGTAGCGGAGTTTAAAGGCCGCTTGGAAGTCTTCAATAATGAAAAAGGGGGGGCTACATTCGTTGTTACAGCCCCTTCGAATGGGTGTTAAATGTGGACATTCTACTGATAGACGATGAACCTGATGTGCGCAAGAGCCTATCGAATTTTTTGACGAAATTGGGTCATACAATTGCCTGCGCATCTGACGGATTAGAGGGGCTTAAGAAATTCCACTCTCAAAAATTCGGCCTTATCATTACAGACATCCGTATGCCGGGCATGGACGGTCTGGAGGTGCTTCGGCGTATCAAGCTCATTGAACAATCTCCAGTAGATGTTATCGTGGTGACCGGGCACGGTGATATGGACAATGCCATCAAGGCCCTGAAATGGGGTGCTTACGATTACTTGTTAAAACCTGTCAATGTCCGGGAATTGGCCATAACTCTTGAACGTTCAGCCGAATATGCAGCTTTGAGGAGCAATTTTATCAGTCTCAAAAGGGAATTTCGGGAGCGGGTTCAATTGGAAACCCAAGCCATCCGGGGAGAAGCAACCCAATTACGGGCAGCATATCTCGAAGAGATTGGACTGGACGATCTGTGCGTCTATTCCGACGCCATGGGCCAGGTTATTAAGCAGGCTGAACAATACAGCGCCGACAGATTGATGCCCGTACTTATTGAGGGCGAAAGCGGTACGGGAAAGGAGTTGGTTGCCCGTTACATCCATCACTATGCCAAGGGCAACACACTGAATCCGTTTGTGGCCTTAAACTGCGGGGCCATATCTCCCGAACTTTGTGAGAGTGAACTTTTCGGGCATGAACCCGGCGCTTTCACTGGGGCCACCGCTTCAGGCCAAATCGGTAAACTTGATATGGCCCATGGCGGTACCATTTTTCTCGATGAAATCAGCTCCATGCCGCTGAACCTTCAGGTGAAGTTCCTGAGGGTCTTGGAAGAAAAAAAGTTTTATCGGCTTGGCGGTGTCAAGGAAATATGCGTTGATATCCGGATCATATCGGCCTCCAATCAGGACTTGGGACATGCAGTTGAAAAAAAACAGTTTCGCCTGGATCTCTTTTACCGGATTAACCCTGGAACCATTCGAATACCTCCTTTGCGGGACAGGAAAGAGGACATTCTTCCCCTCGCTCTTCGCTTTATCAAAAGGGCATATACCAGGAAGGGAAAAAGGTTTAGCTGTTTTACTTCCAGAGTTGAGGCCTTTTTGATTTCATTGCCCTGGCCTGGAAATGTACGACAGCTTAAAAATGCCATGGATCGCTTGGCGTTACTTCGGTCTACGGATCAGATCGATGTTGATAACCTTTCCTTTATTGAAGATTTTACCCCAGCCAGTGATTTCACCCGGGAATTTGAGCCCATTTTAGACAATAATTTTGCGTTGCCTGCGGAAAACCTGGACATTGAAGCGTTGAACCGCCGCATCATCCAGAAAGCCCTGCAGAAAAACCGGGGCAATAAAACGCGCACGGCCCAGTATCTGAACATTTCCAGAAGGGTCCTTCAAGGTCGATTGAAAAAAATGGGCTTGGCATAATTCTTTTTGCCCCATAAGGTGCATTTTAGACTATTCGGTGGACCATTCGGGGCGACATATTATGTCCCGGCCTGCCTTTCTCATTCAGATTCAGAAGTCCTACCTTTTTTTAAAAAAACTCCAATTTCCGTAACCTTTATTAATTGCTAAAAAATTAATAAAAATAATCGATCAAAACGGCACTCAGGCAAAAGCTCCTTTCAGAATTGGCATTATCCTTGCTTTGTTTCATTAAACAGAAATATTCAATAGAGTATTCAGATTATGACCGTTTTTTATAAATATCTGCCGGCTTCCATCTTGTAGAACTTACAGCTCTGAGAGCGGCGGATCTTAAATGCTTAATCATTAGAGTGGTCATAGATATTTCATTATAATACTTTTGGCACAAAATGCGCATAGCAATGGGGTCTGCAGTGGCTATATTACGGCCTTTAGAGAAGGGCATTTTAGTTAAGCATCGTAGACGCGCGTTTCTGTCTGCACGCTTGTAGGGAGCAATTTAGCTCGAAATAAATCGAGAAAGGAGGAAGTCACATGAGAAAGAACAGAAGGGAATTTCTCAAAACAGCTGGATTAGGCGTTTTAAGTGTCGGAGCAGCAGCAGTTGTCGGAAGTCAGAAAGTTTTTGCATCCTCTGCCAAGGGTATCCCGGACAAACCGGTTAAGATCGGCATTATGGGATTCCAGGCCGGCGTAGCGGCAGTGCCTGGAATTGCCGGTATTCGAGCGGCTGAGATTTGGGCTGATCAGGTCAACCGTGCCGGCGGTATTCTGGGGCGTAAAGTTGAACTGAAAATAGAAGAGGAATCCAAGGCCAAGGAGACCGTGGAGAAGTTCAAAAAACTTACCATTAAGGAGAGATGTGACGTAATTTCAGGAATTCTTTCCACCGGCAACGGCCAGGCCATCGGTAAGGAAGCCGAAAAAATTAAACAACTGTGGTTGAGTTGGGATGGGACCACCCAGAAGGGGCTGATTGAAACGCAGCCGAAAGCCAACTATAGTTTTAGAAGTGTAGATAATGAGCTGGAAGCGGTTTCCGCCGCCATCACGACGGCCAGGGTTTTTCCCGACATAAAAAAAGTGTCGGGAATCGGGAATGACTATTCCTACGGGCGAAACTGCTGGGCCGCCTATAAACGCGTTCTTTCCATGTACAACCCCGCTGTAAAATTTGAGGAGCCTATTTTTACCAAATTAGGCGAAACGGATTTTTCCGCTGTTATCGATGCTTTGGCGGCTAAAAAAGCCGATCTCATTATGTGCAGCTTCTGGTCGGGTGACACGTCGATTATCCTCAAACAAGCGGCCGGCAAGAGGCTTTTTGAAAAAACCAAGGGCTGCTTCACCACCGGCGGGGGCGTGCATGATACATTGAAGAAAGAATTCACCCCCGAAGGGCTGATTTTGGGGTACAACAGCCTGTACTTCCGTTGGACCGACAGCTGGCCCATGCTCAATGATTTCACCAAAACCTATTATCAAAAACACAAATCCTACCCGGCTTATGAATGTGATCATGCCTATTTCACGCTCCAGGCCTATAAGGCAGCCGTGGAGAAATGCTATGCTCTGATCGGCAAATGGCCGACAAAAGAACAGGTTGCCGACGCTCTTAGGGGAATCAATGTCCCCTCGCTTTCCGGTTATCGGGGATATCGTCAGGACAACAGGCAGGAATGCAGGTTCTTCATGGGCTTGACTACCCACAAAAATCCTTACGATTTTGTGACGATTGATCCGGTGAATATTCTACCGTCCGCCATGATCCAAAAACCGGAGGGTTATACCTTTGACCAGTGGACGGCTGCATGGGAAAAGCAAGTAAACCCTAACGTTGCATAAATTTTCAATTTTTGAAGATAATTTCAGTCATACCGCATTTTGTACTGCGTCGAGAAAATGCAAAAGAGTTTTTCGAACGGCACGGTTT
>JAJRVC010000307.1 GCA_024277475.1 Deltaproteobacteria bacterium | reverse complement strand
GGATCTTCGACTGGCTCTCCGAGGCGTAGGATCGTACCCTTACGAGCCGGAGGCCCAGAGGACCAGGATTCCGATGTTAGATTGAAATAATGGAATGTTTGTATAATAGGCTTCTTTCCACTTTTCATACTCAGGATTCTCTCCGAGGCGTAGGCGCTACCCTACGAGCCGGAGGCCAGCATTTCACGCGGCTTATAAAGAAGATAGCCGTAAAAAATACCGTGATTTCAACGAATTGTAGAAATTCCGAGACGTAATTATTTGTCATGTTGTTTATGCAACATCGGGGTAAACGAAGACTTCGTGTCTTTAATGCCTTCTTTGTCCTTAACTCTGAACCCTCAACCTGTGAACGATTACAAAAAATGTTTGTCGATTTTTTCTATAAATTGAAGGAAGTGGGGGTGCCGGTCAGTCCGACGGCGTTTCTGACGCTTCAAAAGGCACTCAGAAACGGATTGGTAAATACCCTGAATGATTTTTATACGGCCTCCCGTGCGATCCTCGTAAAAAGTGAGCGCTATTTTGATTTGTATGATCAGGTTTTTGCCCACCATTTCCAGGGGGCTGAATTGCCCGATTATGAGGGGATCGAACTTGATGACTTGGCCCGGACCCTGCTGGAAGCCTGGCTTCAGAATCCCCGCGAGTTATCCAAATTACTGGGAATGGACGAATCAGCCCTGACCAAACTGACTCCCGAAGAGTTGATCGAATATTTTAAAGAACGTCTTAAAGAGCAGACCGAAGAGCACCATGGCGGCGCCAAGTGGATCGGCACCGGTGGGTATTCCCCGGTGGGCCATTCGGGTTACCATCCGGGGGGGATGCGGGTGGGTAGCGTTTCCGGAAATAAGTCGGCCGTAAAAGTGGCCATGGACAGGCGATACAAAGATTATTCCCAAAACGGACCCCTGACCCATGCGATGGTCGGAGAGGCCCTAAAAAGATTGCGCAATCTGATTCCTGTGGGTCCCGAAGACCAGGTAAATATTGACGACTCCATTTACCAGACCATGAAAAATGCAGGAGAGATCGAGATTGTTTTCGACCGGCGTTTAAAAGACCGGCTGAAAGTGATACTGGCCATCGACAATGGCGGCTGGTCCATGGATCCCTATGTATCGATTGTTCAGACGCTTTTTGATTATTCCAGGAACCAGTTTAAAGATCTAAAAACCTATTTTTTCCACAACACGATTTACTCCACACTCTGGGGAGATCCGGCACGGTATAAAAAACCCCGACGGATTGAAGAATTTGCCCGTCTGGACTCCCAAACCCGGTTCATCATGGTTGGAGACGCCAGCATGGCGCCTTACGAATTGATGGCCAGCGACGGTTCCATTCACCTCGAAGAGCGCAGCGGTATGCCCAGCATCGAATGTCTCAATTTCCTTGCCCAGACTTTCCCCCATTCTATCTGGTTAAATCCCGTGCCTGCATCCATGTGGCACTACACCCGCACTATTAGCGCCATCCGTGAAATCTTTCCCATGTTTGAGTTGTCCCTGGACGGCCTGGAGGAGGCGGTGGCGTATTTGAAGGGAAAATGAGGGTGTTGGGGTTGAGATTTCACACCTCGTTGAATAGTTTACTGGTTGAATGGTTGATTAGGTAAATTATAGTCATAATTTCAAGATGTTACAATTGTTGAAACTACGCTGAAATAGCACGGTTTATAGATAGTTAAACTGACCGCTTTTCAGGCCAGCGGCTGGGCTCGTATGATACTATACATCAACTGGCGTGATTTACACCACCCGGCCCCACCCGTACACCACAACTAACACCACACAACCCCCGACTCACCACTCGCACTCAGCTTCAAACCTCCAGCCCATACAATCGACACGTATTCTGCCAGATAATCTGAGCCAGTTTCTCCGGATCCTCATCTCGCACTTCGGCCAGTTTTTGGAAAACCGATTTGACAAAAGCAGGTTCATTGCGGCGGGTCTGGTTCTTTTCAGGGGCCGGCGTCAGGTAGGGGGCATCGGTTTCCACCAGGAGACGGTCCGGGGGAATGAGGGCGACCAGTTCACGTAATCGGCCACCACGGCCTTTTATGGTTATAATACCGGTAATGCCGATGTAAAGACCCAGTTCCAGATATTGTTTCAGTTCATTGTGGTCACCGCTGAAGCAGTGGATAACGCCATTGAGTTTATTGACGCCATGTTTTTTCAACATCTCAAGGAAACGGCCATTGCTGTCGCGTTCATGGAAAATTGTCGGAAGATCCAGTTTTTCCGCGGTTTTAAGCTGTTTTCGGAACCATCGCTCCTGATCCTCCCTGGGTGAGTACATGCGGTTAAAATCGAGTCCGATCTCACCCCAGGCACGCACCCTGGGGCTTGCGGCAAGTTTTCTCAGAGCCTCGATCATGGCTTCACTGCAGTTTCCGGCGTCATGGGGATGGACCCCCACCGAAGCGTAAATACCCGGATGGGATTCCGCCAGCTTGACCGCGCGGGCAGAGGTCTTCCCATTCACGCCAATAGTCATCAAACGGGTGACACCGGAGCTGTGTGCCCGTTTGATAACCTTTTCAAGGTCCGGGGTATAGCTGTTGTCATCGAGATGACAATGGCTGTCGAACAGTTTCATTTTTATTCCTTTTGCATCAATTTGGGTCGTTTTGAGGGTTAAGTTGGTTTTAATCGTTAGGTTCGTTTTGATCGTTGAGATCGCTGGATCGTTCGCTTTGAGCTTTCAGATTTTATTTGCTTTCAGCTTTAAGCCTTCCAATCCATAATTCTTACCCTATATCTATTAATCTTTGTACAACCAGTAACCAGCAGCCAGTCCCCGGTCCCCAGTGACCAGCAGCCGGTAACCAGTATCATTGGATATCGAGATTTTCAACATTTTCCCTTGATTTAACCCGATTCTTTTGAGATTATTCTCATTTCGGCTGAGCGTTTCCGTCAGCCGTGATTGAAAATATACCGTTAAATGCAGAATTTAGCGGGTTGGAGGTTTGAAATGTTTAAAGTTGTCAAACGTGAAGAGATGTCTGAGGGCAATGTGATCCTTAATGAGATTGAAGCGCCCAAGATTGCGCGCAAAGCAAAACCCGGTCAGTTTGTCATCCTTAAAGCCAACGAAGAGGGTGAACGCATTCCATTGACCATGGCCGAGACAGATGTGGAAAAAGGGACCATCACGGTAATCTATATGATCGTCGGCAAATCCACCGGGCTTTTTAAAACCCTGCAGGTGGGTGATGCCTACCAGGATGTTATCGGACCTTTGGGCAAACCCACCCACATTGAAAAACTGGGGAACATCGTATGTGTGGGCGGCGGCACTGGGATCGCTGTTTTACACCCGATCACCCGGGCCATGAAAGAAGCCGGCAACCATGTCATTAGCATTATCGGAGCCCGCAGCAAGGATCTGCTTATCATGGAAGACAGGATGAAGACCGCCTCCCACGATCTGCGCGTGTGCACGGACGACGGCTCTTACGGACACCACGGGTTTGTCACCGAGGTTTTGAAAGAAGTGCTGGAAGCGGATAAAATCGATCAGGTGGTTGCCATCGGGCCGGTACCGATGATGAAATTTGTGTCTTTGATCACCAAAGACTTCAATGTGCCGACTCTGGTCAGCCTGAACCCCATCATGGTTGATGGAACCGGCATGTGCGGCGGTTGTCGGGTCACGGTCGGGGGCAAAACCCAGTTTGCCTGTGTGGACGGACCTGAATTCGACGGACACCAGGTGGACTATGATGAGTTGATGCTGCGGCTCCAGGCCTACCGCGAGGATGAACAGAAGTGTTACAATGAATTTTGCATGATGCAGGAGACATAATGGCTGAAGAAACCAAGAAAAAAGTAAAAAAAGAAAAGATCGCCCGGGTAGTGATGCCTGAACAGGAGCCGGCTGTCAGAGCCAGGAATTTTCTTGAAGTTCCCACCGGTTACACAACGGAAATGGCTATGAAAGAGGCCCAGCGATGCATCCAGTGCAAAAAACCGGGCTGTGTTGCCGGCTGTCCGGTGGAAATTGATATTCCGGGTTTTATAAAACTTATCAAGGAAGGAGAGTTCACCCTGGCTATCCGGCATATCTGGCAAAAAAACAGCCTGCCGGCGGTGTGTGGTCGGGTCTGTCCCCAGGAAATTCAATGCGAAGGACGCTGTATCATCGGTAAAAAAGATGATCCGGTGGCCATCGGCAATCTGGAGCGCTTTGTGGCGGATTGGGAAAGAGAAAACGGTACCGGTGAACTGCCGCCAAAAGCCGAATCCACCGGTAAAAAGGTTGCCGTGGTGGGTTCCGGCCCTTCCGGTTTGACCGTTGCCGGGGACTTGATCGCCAAAGGCCATAATGTCACCGTGATGGAGGCGTTTCATAAATCAGGCGGCGTACTGGTGTACGGGATTCCGGAATTCAGACTTCCCAAAGCCATTGTGGCCCAGGAAGTCAACTTTCTGGAGCGATTGGGCGTAAAGGTCGAGTGCAATGCCGTGGTGGGAAGAACCACAACCCTGGACGAACTTTTCGAAGAAGGCTATGATGCCGTCTATATCGGCGTCGGTGCCGGGCTGCCGCGGTTTATGAATATTCCGGGCGAAAATCTTATCGGAATTCTTTCCGCCAACGAATACCTGACCCGGGCCAATCTGATGAAGGCCTATCTCTACCCCAAGGTGGATACCCCGATTCCCCGGGCAAAAAATGTCGTCGTGCTGGGCGCCGGTAATGTGGCCATGGATTCCGCCCGGACCGCCATGCGTTTGGGTGCGGATAAGGTCAGGATCGTATACCGCCGTTCCAGACAGGAAATGCCGGCCAGGATTGCAGAAATCCATCATGCCGAAGAAGAAGGCATCGAATTTTTTCTATTGACCAATCCCACCCGTTACCTTGGAGACGAAAAAGGACGATTGACCGGCATGGAATGTTTGAAGATGGAACTGGGTGAGCCCGACGAATCGGGCCGGCGCCGGCCGGTTCCAATCAAGGGTTCGGAGTTTGAACTGGAGTGTGACATGTGTGTCGTGGCGGTGGGTTCCGGCGCCAATCCCCTGTTGACCGAGTCGACGCCGGATCTGAAGTTGAATAAATGGGGCTATATCGACGCGGACCCGGAAACAGGCAAGACCTATAAAAAAGGAGTCTGGGCGGGGGGGGATATCGTCACCGGCGCAGCCACGGTTATTTTAGCCATGGGTGCGGGCCGTAAGGCCTCCGATTCGATCCATGAATATTTGATGCGGGGCTGGTAAGCTATCAGATGTCAGAAGACAGAGGTCAGAAGTCAGAAGACAGAGGTCAGATGTCAGAAGACAGAGAACAGAAGTCAGCCCAGCCGCCGGACAAAAAAAAGGCCGGTCAAATCCCAAAAAGCTGATGCTTATCTTCAGCAAGCTGTCCGACACGGATAGTTGTTTTGTGATCAAGGCGCAATAGGACGTTTAATCGAATCAAATGGAGCTTCTTTTAGGAAGTTTTTGTTTTCATGATAGCAGACAAAATAAAACCAAATACCAGGATTTCGGTCGACCCAGCCTGATTCCAGATCTGAAAATAACCTTAAACCCACCTATACCTTTTTATCCAGCAACCTCTGCGTGCACAATTTTCCTTGACATCCGACTGGAATCTAATGTATTAGACATCAAGGCAGATGATCCAGAACTAGTTTGCTTTCATTTCCTGATAGTTAGTGCCCATCCACGAAGCCATTTTTATCCATGGGCACTGGCGTAAGTTTCCAATTCAGAAATGAGCAATTTTTTCTCTGAGCAAGGCCGCACAAGGGTTTACGTTGAGACGTACTTTTCGTACTTCGCAGACGTAAACCCGC
>JAJRVC010000306.1 GCA_024277475.1 Deltaproteobacteria bacterium | reverse complement strand
TGAGAGCAATCCCTTCCCACGTAGTGTGCGGTTTGGGATGATCTATAAACTGTTCGCAGATGATAAAATCGTGTTAGGCCTAAAATGGGCGAAAGTCGTTAGGAACCAATGAGTTACAACCATGGAAACGGGATGAAGCCCGGAATGGTCATGATTCTGAATTAAGAGTATATGCGCTCATCAGTGATGGCCACACCAGCGAATCGCCGTTAAAGCCAGCACTTTGATCACATCAATGGCCGACGGCAATTGAACATATTCATCAATTCCGTGAATGTTTTCCGCCCTGGGCCCTGTGCAGGCGGCAGCCATGCCGAAAAACTGTGAAAAGCGTGCGTCGTTTCCAGACGCTCTGCCTATTATTTCAACATTTTGTGAGACAATATCCCCCGCGCTTTTTTGCAGCGTTTGAATGAAAGGATGACCGGGGTCTTGGTACCACGGTTCGGTCTGCCAGCCGAACCATTCAACCTTGGGCGGGTTTTCGCGCAGCCAGAGGTCGTTTTGAGCAGCTCTCTGAATAACCTTTCGGACCATGGATTTGATATCCGCCATTTTTTCACCGGGCACATACCCGATGCGGCATTCAATGGCGGCATTGCCCGGCACAGTGGACGGCCAGTCGCCGGCGCTCATGGTGCCGATGTTTATGTGGGTAGACCGGCCGGAGCCCTTTTCGAACAATGGAAAACGAATCTTCGCCCCGCGCTCTCGATCAAGTTCCTCAAGAGCTTGATATATTAGAAACATTTTTCCAATGGCATTGATTCCCGTGTGGGCGAGACCGGCATGAGCGCTTTGCCCCTTGACGGTTACACGGAAGTAATTTATGCCTGCGTGGGATACGGTGATGTTCAGGTTGTGCGGTTCGGTGCAAATCATCGCGTCTGCGGCATAGCCCTCCAGCAGGCAGGCAAGCGTGCCGCCGGCGCCGCCGGATTCTTCATCAACGACGCTGTGGAGAATGATGGTCCCAAGAGGCTTCAGGCCGGCTTTTTCGAGGCATTTTAAGACAAAAAAATTCGCCAGCAGACCTGATTTCATGTCGCCGGCACCACGTCCATACAACTTCTCTCCTTCGATATGACCGCTCCATGGGTCCCGGGACCATGCTTCAACCGGTTCCGGTGGGACGACATCGACATGCCCATTCAGGATCAGGGATTTGTTTTTTGGGTTTCCCTTTAAGACGCCTATCACATTCGGGCGATTTTCATAGGACACGCCGGTATCGAAAAAGGCGGGATGCGCCTTGATTTTGTTTACATCGGTTTCAAATGTGACGACATCGAGTCCGGCAGAGCGATAAAGCTCTGCAATAGCCTGTTGGGCTTCGGCTTCATTGCCGATAACGCTTGGTATACGAACCAGCTCCTGCAGGGTTTGACAATATTCGTCCCTCAACTCATCGGCGGCGTCTATAATGCGTTTGTGCAGTTCTTTTTCATTCATGGGTATTATTCCAAGGCCTGGAGGGCGGCTTTTGCGAGGTCTACCGGTTTTCCGATCCACACCTTTGGAAACTGCTTGATGTGTCGAATCAGTTTTTCCAGCATCAGTAATCTGGAAGGTCTCCCCATGAGCTGCGGGTGCATGCAGAGGGTATAGACACAGCCCTCGTCTAGCTCATACATGCCGTCGAATTCGCCCTTCCAGATTTCAAAAACCGTTTCCTGGCTTTGAATGTTGCCCTGGTAGGGGAAACTGGGATACATATTCCAGCCGAAGTGCGGCCAGTCGTCCAGCATCCAGTGCATCGGCAGAACGACAATGGCGTTTTTTTTCATTCTTTTAATGTAGGGAAAATCTGTTTTCATCATACTGGAATCATAGAGAAAGTCGAACTCATCCAGCAGCTCCCATGTCTTGTCGTCCATTTCGGCGGCAGGGGATCTGTATCCGAAAGGTCGTTGTTTGAAAACTTTTTCAAACACCTCTAATCCTTTTTCGAAATCCTCCTTCTGTTCATCGTAGGAAAGGTCCGCGGGGTTCACATGGCCATAGCTGTGAAAACCGATTTCGTGGCCTTCATCGGCAACACTCTTTACCATATCGGGGTATTCCTCGATGGTTGCGCCGGGAATGAAGAAGCAAGCTCTGAGGTCGTATTTTCTCAACAGTTTTAGGATCCGAGGCACCCCGACGACAGGGCCGAACTCACCCAGTGAAACACAGACCGGGTTTCCGAATTTGGGGTTTACCCTTACCTTGCTTCGCCAAATCAACGGTCCATCGACATCAAAAGTAAAACTGACGCCCACCTTACTTCCATTCGGCCATTTCATTTTTCCTCCATGTTCAATATGTCCAGCTCGACGCACAGCATGGACATCAGGAACTGTTTCAGATCCGGCCGCTTGTCCTTGCTGTGGCCGTAGGTGATATTGAACGGCTCGGTCATCTCGTAGTCGCCCTATACACTGATCGAGGTGGTGTCATAAACTTAACCCCCCATCGATCACCAGGTTGATACCGGTAACAAACGATGAAATATTCGAGGCCAAATATAATGCCCCATAGGCGACATCTTCAGCCTTGCCAAAACCGCCCAAGGGATGCCTGGCCCTGAATGACTGCATAAGTTCTTTTCGTTTCCGGGGGTCCCGTTCTTTTTCAAAAAAACTGCTGACCATTGGCGTTTCAATTGTTCCCGGGCAAATGCAGTTAACGCGGATCCCACTCTTTGCATAGGCAAGCGCAAGGCTTCTGGTGAAAGAAATGACAGCCCCTTTAGTGGCACTGTAACACGGCGAAATTTGTGAAGCCCTCAAGCCGGCGATCGATGAAAGGTTTATAATGTTTCCCGCTTTTTGGGACAGCATAAAGGGAATACAATGTTTACAGCAGAGAAAAGTGCCCCTCACGTTGACCTGAAAAACCCTGTCCCAATCCGAAACACCCATTTGGTCCACAGGCAGCGCCGGGCCTGTGATGCCGGCGCTGTTTACCAAAATATCTATTTTGCCAAATCTGACGGCTACTTTCTTTGCAAGATGACTGACGTTAACTTCCTTTGAAACATCGCATTGAAGGGCTATGGCTTCTCCGCCGGAGGCGTGGATATCTGCTGCTAACCGCTCTGCAGATTCCATGTTCCTGCCTGCAACCACGGCGATTTTTGCCCCGTGCTGACTGAAAAGCTCGGCGACGGCATAACCGATACCGCTGGAAGCACCAGTAATCAGGGCTGCCTTTCCCCGCAGACTCATCTCGATAGCTTGACTTCGCATTTGCCGTCCCTGGTTGTGTCCCACGAATGTCTTCAGGAAGAGATCCTTGAAAGCCGTCATCCCGTCGTCATGGTGGCTGCATTCATCCGGCTAGATGATTTTGCAGCTTTGACCGCCATCGACGACCAGATTATGGCCGCTTATGAAATCCGCATCGCTGGAGGCCAGAAAAACGGCTGCGCCCGCAATATCCGCGGGCTCCCCATAGCGACCCAAAGGAATTGCGCGAATATATTGCGGGTCGTTTTCCACCACTTTTATTTTAAGCCGTGTCATCTCGGTTGCGATGAGTCCGGGTGAAATGGCGTTAACCAGAATATTTCGACGTGAGAAATCGACTGCCAGCTGTCTGGTCAAGTTGATGATTCCGGCTTTGGATGCGCAGTATGCGGGAGCATGAGGCGGTCCCAGCAACCCATACATCGAAGCGATGTTGATGATTTTCCCCCCCTTGGTTTTTAGCATTTCCGGGATTACGCGTTTGCAGATCAAAAAGACCGACTTCAGATTGGTGTTGAGCATTCTGTCCCAGTCCTTTTCTGTCGTATCGAGACAATTTTTTGATCCACCCACGCCTGCATTGTTGACCAGAACGTCGACAGCTCCGAATTTCTGAACAGTCTGTGACACAAAACCGTCTATTTCCCTGCTTCTTGTGACATCCGCCTTGAAGGCAACCGCTTCGCCTCCCGACTTCTGTATGTCTGCGAGGGTTTTATTCAGTTCGTCTTCCAGAATGTCCACCAGCGCCAGCCGGGCGCCTTCTTTTATGAATTTCACGGCAATGGCGGCACCGATTCCTCGAGCGGCCCCTGTGACTATTGCAATTTTCCCGTCAAGACGTCCCATGTTTAAGACCTACCGCACTGTCGTCGCTTGTAACGGTTGAATGGATGTTTTGTCATTTTCCACCAGTGCACACCGAACGGTATTGCACAGGGCTTTCGCCAAACATGGCGTCTTTGGATTCCAGATTGATTTCTCGGATTTCAGATTTAAGCAGTTCAGCGATTTGTTCCCTGCGGTTTTTTACCATTCGCCAATTAACCGCAGTGACGCTCATGGCCGCTATCGCCTCCCCCTTGTGATTTCTAATGGGCACCCCGATTCCGACAGCCCCCGGCATTACATTGCCTTCGCTAACCCCGTAACCGGACCTCTGGGCTCGCGCAACCATCGTTCTGACATATTGCGCGGTACGATTGTTATATTTCGGATATCTTAACCTGTTGGCATTTATTATTCTTTGAATCTGTTCAGGAGGCGAAAATGCCAGCAATGTCAAGCTGCCGGCCCCAATACCCAGGGGAACCCGCATACCGACCTCATGGGTCAGCGCTCGTATGGGAAAGTCTCCCTCGACGCGGTCGATACACAGAACATCGTTTCCCGAGCGGATAACCAGGTAGGCGGTGTCTCCCGATATCCGGGCGACTCTTTCCAGCGTGGTTCGGCATCGATCGCGGATTTTAAATTGGTGCGCAGCCGCACCGAAATAGTAGAGGTCGATCCCCAGGTGGTACAATTTGGTCACAGGGTCATAGGTCAATAGCCCTTCCGTGACCAAGGCTTTTAACATTCTGCGGGCCGTTGCTAAATGCAGGCCCACGTTTTCGGCCAGTTCGGGCAGACGAGCGCCCCTGTCATTCAAATTGACGACTTCCCTCAAAAGGCACACCGCACGATGTATACTGAGTCCACCCCTTTGAATTTTCTTGTTGGTGCTTTTATACTTGCCGACACTTGTCATGAATTTTTCCCATATTTGCATGCTGTTAGCTTTTTCTAAGGACTGTTAGCAAGAAATGTCGGCCGGGTCAAGAAAAATAATACTATATCATATAATTTTTATACTAAGTAAAAAAAAATATAAAAACAAAATAATACACACTGTTAAGAATGTGTGATTCGGGATTTACCGGTTCATTTGGCTCTGGTACATGCCATCAGGATACGGCAGGGTCGGGACGGGCGGTGAGGGCTTCAGATGCCCCGATTCAAGCGACATGGTCCCGGTCTTTTGGAAACCGATCTCATTCAGGAGAGGATCCGCTGAATGAAATCAAAGGGGGGGCTGTGAAAGAAGCT
>JAJRVC010000305.1 GCA_024277475.1 Deltaproteobacteria bacterium | reverse complement strand
GGTGGCGGGATCGATCAGATATTCTCCAATGGCTACCACTCGCCCGAAACCAAATTCGCCGACAACCGCCACAACGGTTAAGTCTTTAACATAGTCTATCTGAGATACCCCTTCAACCTCTTCTTTTAAGAACCTGGTTTTTTCGTGGAAAAACCTGGCTATGACATCATCCTTGTCCAAGTTATAAAAATGCTCTTGAATTCTTCTTTCATCCACAGGCTTGACGGGCCGCACCGTCACCTCTTTACCCTCTATAGCGATGGTTTCTTCCAGGTGGATGGGATAGACCCCCTGGATTGATTCACTCAGCGTTCTTTCGGTGCTGAGAAGCCCCATTTTTTTTGCCTCAAAAAAAAGTTCATCCCGAAACTCGGGATGTGCAATACTGATCATGGCCATCGCCCTTTCCTGCAGGCTTTTGCCGAACAAATTGATCGCTCCGAACTCTGTGACGACAAGATGAACGTCCCCCCTGGCGGCCGCTACCGCCGTATCGTCGAGCAACGGGACGATGCGACTCTTTTTGCCCTGCATGCCGGTGGAAGGCAGCATTAATATTGATTTTCCGCCCGGCGACTGGACCGCTCCCCGCATGAAATCAGAGATGCCGGTAATTCCCGAAAAATGAGTTTGCGGCATGGCATCGGCTGCCACCTGGCCGGTCAAATCAATCGTCATGGCCACGCTCATGGCGACCATTTTATTGTGGCGGGCAATGATTGCCGGCTTACAGACATAATCGGAGGGATGAAATTCAACCGCCGGATTATCATTTAAAAATTCATAGAGATCCTCTGAACCAATGGCACTGTTGGCAACCATCTTGCCGTCATTAAAACCCTTTTTGCGGTTGGTAATCACCCCTTTGGCAAACAGGTGCATAATTTCATTGGTCATGTACATCGTGTGAATGCCGAGATCATTTCTATCAGACAATGCCAGCATGATAGCCTCAGATGTAGTGCCCAAGCCGATGGCCAGGGTTGAGCCGTCATCAATCAGCCTTCTAGCAATCAATCTGCCGATGTCGTTGGCAGCTGCCATTTCGGGATTTTTACCGATCGTCAGCAGCGGCTCATCGTACTCCACAAAATAATCGACATCATTGACGTGGATAAAACTGCGCCCCAATATTCTGGGCATATTGGTGTTAATCTGAGCGATAACCACGTCGGCGGATTGCGCGGCAGCCAGGGTGATGTCAACTGAGACCCCTAGACTCATCCAGCCGAAGTCATCCGGCGGTGAAACCTGAATCAAAGCTACATGAATCGGCAAAAGGCGGCTTTTAAACAGTCGGGGAATTGCCGACATATTGATGGGTGTAATAAAGCGCTGGTTGCGGGCGATTCCCTTCGACTTGGCAGACCCCAGGTAGAAGGATCGGATATTAATGCTTTGATCATGAGGCTTATTGGCAATCAGGGTGAGCGGAGTTGTTTCAAGGGTCAGCAACCGAACGATCTCGATATCTTTAAAATAATCCGACAACTCAGACAGTCCCCGCACCAGATGCTGGGGTTCGCCGCAGGAGGACCCGATAAACACCCGCTGTCCCGGCTTAATGATTTTCAGTGCCTGCGCAACTTCCCTTTTGTTTTCAACATATTTATCCGGCCAATAAAGTGACGGCGTCATGGGATTTTCCTTTGTATAATAAGGTCTTTAAAATTAGCTCATTCAACCTTAATTGGCAAGGGGAAGGTTGGAAGGGTTTGGCATTAGTCCTTGACTCTCAATTATCTTTTATCGTAAGAATTCACTGCAGAGCTTGTAGAACGCTGAGAAGGGCATAGAACAATTAATAAAGAAGTTATTGGATTGCAAAAATGAATGGACTCAAGACATTTAGCCGGTGGATCGACATCCTGAACGAATGGGTTGGCCGCGGTGTGGCCTGGGTGACCCTGGCGCTGGTACTGGTGGTTTTTACCGATGTTGTCATGCGCTACCTGTTCAATACCAGTTTTGTGTTTACCCAGGAGCTGGAATGGCATTTGTTCGGCTTCATCTTTCTGATCGGCGCCGGCTACACCCTGCTGCATGACGGTCATGTGCGGGTCGATATCGTCTATCAGCGTTTGGGATTAAAGGGCCAGGCCTGGATTAATCTTTTTGGGGTTATTATTTTTTTAATTCCAGGCTGTCTCATGGTGATTACAACGTCGTGGAAGTTTATGGCAAATTCCTTTGCAATCTTCGAGGGTTCGCCGGACCCAGGAGGCATCCCCTTTCGTTTCATTCTGAAGGGATGCATCCCGCTGGGATTTACACTCCTCTTGTTTCAGGGATTTTCCCTGGGCATTCATAGTATTATGCAGATTATGGGTGTCGAAAAAGCAAAGGGGGAGCAATCCTGATGGATTATCTTGCGGCCTGGATGTTTTTAGCCCTGACCATTTTATTGATGATTGGATTTCCGGTCACCTTCACTTTGCTGGGAACGGCTCTGACTTTCGGTCTGATCGGTTTTGGCTGGGACTTTTTTAATTTGCTGCCGTTACGAATTTGGGGAAGAATGACCAACGTAACCCTGGCAGCGGTACCCCTGTTCGTTTTCATGGGCGTTATGCTTGAACGATCAGGACTGGCCGAAGATCTATTGGATACGATGGGCCTTTTATTCGGCCGCCTGAAGGGCGGACTGGGAATTTCGGTCGTCGTGGTGGGGGCTCTCCTGGGCGCATCAACCGGTATCGTCGGTGCCACAGTCGTCACGATGGGACTTCTGGCCGTTCCCACGATGTTAAGACGCGGTTACCAGAAGGAACTGGCAACGGGGACAGTGGCAGCCTCAGGGACCCTCGGGCAAATCATCCCGCCCAGTATCGTCCTGGTGCTTATTGGAGATATCGTCGGAGTGTCGGTAGGGGATCTTTTTATGGGGGCCGTCCTGCCGGGACTGCTTCTGGTGGTTCTTTTTATCATTTATATTCTTATTGCCGGCTACATACGTCCCGGTGTGGCACCTGCCATTTCCAGGGAAGAACTGGCGGCCATAACGCGTCGGCAACTGGCAATGCGGGTTCTCAAAGCCCTGTTTCCACCAATGTTTTTAATCGTAGCCGTGTTGGGGTCTATTTTTGCCGGTATCGCATCGCCCACCGAGGCCGCCGCCGTCGGTGCTGTCGGAGCAACACTCTTAACCGTCGTCAATAAAAAATTCAACATGGCTGTTCTGCACGAGGTCATGCACACCACCTTAAGGTTGACCTGCATGGTCTTCATTATCCTGTGCGGTGCCGCTGCTTTCGGCCTGGTTTTTCGGGGTCTTGGCGGTGATACGATTGTCCGGGAGTTTCTGGGAGGTATTGCCCACAAATACAGTCACTCAGCCGTATTGGCTATCGTTATGCTCCTTATCTTTTTCATCGGCTTTTTCCTGGATTTTATCGAAATCACATTTATCCATGTGCCGGTTTTAGCCCCGATCATGATCGACTTCGGCTATGACCCGATTTGGTTCTGCATTTTGCTGGCCGTCAATCTACAAACCTCGTTTTTGACGCCGCCTTTCGGTTTTTCACTTTTTTATCTTAAAGCCGTGACCCCGCCTGAAATCACTACGGGTCATATTTACCGCGGTATTATACCGTTTGTTCTCGTCCAGATGATTGGGCTCGCTATCGTGGTTCTCTTTCCACAACTCGCCACCTGGCTGCCCAGACTGATTTACGGACCCTAACATCCAGCTTGGGAAAATAGCGGCGACACCTTAGCTTTTGAGAAATTGCATAAGAGATTCAACAGTAGTAAGGAGGATAACTAAATAGGCCTTGACTAACATCCAAGAAAGAGTCAATTTATACCAACGCCTTTTTGACAAGAGTCCAGACATAGTTGAATAGTTTGCTGGATGATTAGGTGAATTATAGTCATAATCTAAGAACGTTCGATTGTTGAAACCTGAAGCGTCGAATCATTTTGCAACTATGGGATAAATCCCTATTTACAGCCACTTAACCGATCAACAATATCTTCCATTAGACTTCCGGATTTAATTCCCGGAAAGGGTGTGGCTTATTAGCGGCAGCTTGCGATATCGGAATTGCCGTATGTACAAAATCACTTATATTGGAAAAGGAGGTTTCTCATGAAACGACGTGATTTTCTAAAAAAAGCAGGTCTGGGAGCGGCAGCGGTTGCCGCCACCACGGTAAATGCCCCCGCAGTACTGGCACAAAAAAAATATAGATGGAAGATGGTCACCACCTGGCCGCCCAAACTGCCGGTGCTGCAGGAAGGTTGTGAGCGGTTAGCCAGAAGAGTTAGCGAAATGTCTGACGGCCGGCTCCAGATACAGGTTTTTGCAGGTGGGGAGCTGGTGCCGCCATTAGAAAGCTTTCAGGCCGTATCCGATGGTACAGTTGAGGTCGGCAGCGGCGCATCTTATTATTGGGCCGGTAAAGAGCCGGCAACTCAATGGTTTGCGGCGGTTCCTTTTGGTATGAACGCCCAGGGCATGTCCGCCTGGTTCCACGGCGGTGACGGTTTGAAGCTGTGGGAAGAAACCTACGCACCGTTTCACCTGGTTCCGCGTCCCGGCGGATCAACCGGCGTCCAGATGGGCGGCTGGTTTAATAAAAAAATTAATTCAATTGATGATTACAAAGGGCTTAAAATGCGTATCCCCGGGCTGGGAGGCAAAGTCGTGGCCAAGGCCGGCGGAACTGTAGTGTTGCTGCCGGGCGGTGAAATTTTTACCTCTTTGGAGCGCGGTGTTATCGATTCCACCGAATGGGTCGGACCTTACCACGATTTAAGAATGGGTTTTTACCAGGCCGCCAAGTATTACTACTATCCCGGCTGGCACGAGCCGGGAACATACCTGGAATATTTTTTCAATAAAAAGGCCTATGAATCTCTACCCAAAGATCTGCAGCACATTCTTGACGCAGCCTGTATGGAAAGCGAAGCCTGGGTTTTGCCCCAGTTCGATGCCAACAACGGTGCTGCCCTGCAGACCTTGATCACCGAACACAAGGTTCAAACATTCAGATTCCCGGACAAGGTGCTCGATGCCCTGCGCCCCCTCGCCGCAGAGGTGCTTGAGGAAGAGGCTGCCAAAAGCCCTATGGCCAAGAAGGTCAATGAATCTTTCAAGAAATTCCAGAAAGTGGTCGGCGGCTGGGGCAGCATATCCGAAAAGGCTTACTATGACATTATTGCTCCCAAAAATCCGGCATGATAAATAGCCATTTTCGGTGAAGCCTAACGTTAAACCGCCAGCCGGTGTGACCTGACCGGTTGGCGGTTTTTTTTAAGGAACCTGCAAAATGATCCCTGAAATCAAAAAAATCCTTTACCCAACCGACCTTTCCGAAAATGCCCGCTATGCGTTCGGATATGCCGTCAGCCTGGCCAACCGTTACGGTGCCAGGATCACCGTTCTGCATGTGGTGGAGGAACTTTCGTCCTTTGCCCGCTCAATGGTGGAAGATATCCTCGGCGAAAAACGCTGGATCGATTTGATCAAAGAAAAAGAAGCCGAGGTCATAACCGATTTAAAAATCCACCTGGATGAATTTTGTAATAAAATCCGTCATGAACAACCGAGCTGTCCGTTTTTGATGGACAAGATCGTTGTGGTGACCGGGCATCCGGTGGATCAAATTTCCAGTTATGCAAAAGAAATGGAAGCTGATGTGATCGTCATGGGTTCTCGGGGAAAAGGCGGGCTGGCGGACGTGACACTGGGCAGTACGTCACGTAGAGTACTGAAGCGATGCATCACACCCGTGATGGTCATTCGTCTGCCGCAGGGCGCAGACAAATGATAGGAAGAGATAAATCGTAGCTTTTCCCTATTTTTTAACAATTTAGCTCATTTTATTTCGGGAATCAGGTTGACAAGCAGTCAGACCATTCATAAATTGAATATGAATTAAAGACAAGCAATTAAGAATTCTACGGTCTATCACAACGGGGATGGGGGTTTACAGACTCAGTTTCACGTCAAATCTGAATCTGTATACGGCTATAAAAAAGGTGGCGGGGAATGAGGGTAAAAATCAATAAATATAGATTCATCATCCTGTTGGTTGTTTTAATCACAGGGGTCTCTATTACGGGATGGGCGATTACTTTTCATTTCAATAAAACGGCAAAAATTGATGAGTCTTGGAAAGCGTCCAAGAATGGCGGCCAGTCGGAAAATATAGTATCGGCATCAAACAACCACAACAATACCATATTATTATTAGTTAGTACCGGACTAATTGGTTTTATCGGCATCCGCAGGCCAGGCAAAAGAGCAGACAACCCCATAAAAATTAAGTCATCGGAACGTAGAAATTCCGAAAATTTTGTAAAGATAAATAACCGAGCAAGACAGCAGCCCGTGGATGGTAGTGCTTAGTGGTTGCCTAAATTAGACTGAATGTGATCACAAAACAGACTTAGACGATAGAATGAAATTTAGCTGCGGTTGTGTATCTGATTTCTGTATCTTAATTTTTTCCCGTTTAACGTTTAACGTTTGACGCTCATTTTTTTCAGGGCTGGTAACCCTACCGGTGGGAATGGTAATGGTACTCCGGCCTACACTGAACCTCTCAATCCTCGTTTAAAACCCCATCATAAACAAAAGTCTCTTTTTGATCAAACCGGCCGTCTCACCTGCACCATTCCATTCCGGCCTTATGCAGCTCCGGATTCGGAAGGTGCCGTTGCATTGTAACCATGGATATCTTGCTGCGGATACGGTATCGAAATACAGGCCTGGTAAAATCGCTCTTTGAGGGCTTAAATAATTTCTTGCATTTTGCAAAAAGGGAATTATTTTCTTGTGACTAAATATCTATAGGGTATCCAATATTACCTGCACCTTCCAAATATACCGAGTTTCATCATTTGTAAAAATAGTAAAAGCTTCACTATAAGGGAAAGGAGAAAAAGTAATGGACATATCCGGTCTTTTAGCCAAAGTGTACGAATTGTTGACGGTTTACGGACTTAAGGTTGTCGCTGCCGTCGTTATTTTTGTGGTTGGACGCTGGGTGGCGAAGGCGATTGCAAACTTTATTAAAAAGATGATGACCAAAACCAATACCGATGAGACGCTGGTAAAGTTTGTGGGGAATCTGAGTTATATCGCTTTGCTGGCTTTTGTCATCATTGCCGCCTTAAATCAGCTCGGTATCCAAACCACATCTTTTATCGCCATATTGGGTGCCGCCGGCCTGGCTATCGGTTTGGCGCTGCAAGGTTCGCTGGGAAATTTTGCGGCCGGTGTCCTAATGATTATATTTAAGCCATTTAAAGTTGGCGATTTTATTGAAGGGGCGGGAGTTGCCGGAACCGTTGAAGAGATTCAGATTTTTACGACTCAACTTGTAACCCCGGACAATAAAACCATCATCGTGCCTAATGCAAAGATGACGGGAGACAACATTACGAATTACAGCGTCAAAGGAACCCGGCGGGTGGAATTGGTTTTTGGCATCGGTTATGGGGATGATATCGACAAGGCCCGCCGGGTCATCGAAGGGGTAATTGGCCAGGATGATCGTGTTTTGAAAGATCCGGCGTCTGAGGTGGTTGTTTCCGAACTGGCGGACAGCAGTGTGAATATCAAAGTCCGTGTATGGACGAGTGCTGACGACTATTGGGGATTTTACTTCGACACCACGGAAAAAGTTAAAAAGCGGTTTGATGCCGAGGGGATCAGCATTCCGTTTCCACAGCGCGATGTGCATATGTACGAGCACAAAGTGGATTGAGTATTGAGTATTAGGGTCCGCATCCTCCCGGCTGTAAACTCTACGATTAGAAGGATCGAATCCCGAAGGAAGGAAACGCTTCGCTAAAACTTTTGTAATATAGCCAGAATACATTCATTCGAAGTTCGATGTTGGACGTTCGATGCTTACGGTCCGCCTTTGGAGGATCCGGTGTTCATCAGTTTCTTTTCCGATTTGAACGGCCGGTTTTTTGGCCTGCGGCGCTGCTCGTATGGCATTAATGATACTTGTGAATGTTTACAAAGTAACTTGGCGCTATTCGGTCTGATCCCCGCACTCCAAACCGCTGAACGGTTGAGGATAATACTATCCGTTTTATTCAATATCTATATTGTTTCAAGCTGAGCAGTTCCCGCCTGGCGCAAAAGTGAGGATAAACAATTAGAGCTAACAAAGCTTTGCAATTTTCGTTCTCGATTTAACCCCAATGTTGGTGACCAACGTCAGAGAGCCGTTGGCCGCCCTTCGCTAAAGGAGGAAAATAATGAAGATCGTAAAACCGGCTATTGTTTTTTTGTCCATGATTATTGTCGTTCAGTTTAGTGATGCAGCCGAAGAAAATAAACCGAAAGCGGAGAAGCGCTTAAGCAACGAGAGCAATTTTTCGCTGGTCAACACCACCGGCAACTCTGATGCCCTTACAATGGCCGGGAAAAATGAAATGAAATACAAGTTCACGGACAAGTGGAACGGAACCTGGGTGGCCGGTGCGCTCTACGGTGAAAGTAATGGCGATAAAAGCGCCGAAAGATATTTCACGAACCTTCGTGTCGACCAT
>JAJRVC010000304.1 GCA_024277475.1 Deltaproteobacteria bacterium | reverse complement strand
GAGTTTTTTGTTATCCTGAATAAGATCATATTGGTCTAGTGCCTGTTTAATCTCCAGCTTTAAATTTTGGTCGTTCCAGGGCTTAAGGAAAAATTTAAAGATATGGCCATTATTGATGGCGTCTGTAATGGAGTCCACCTCCGTATACCCGGTCAGAATAATCCGAATCACATCAGGGTATTTTTCTTTTACGTGCGCTAAAAATTCTACCCCGCTCATTTCACCCATTCTCGAATCCGATATGACGATATGGACTTGGTTTTGTTTAAGAATATTCAAACCTTCTTGTCCGCTTGAAGCGGTGAGTAGCCTGTAACCTTCTTTTCGTAACAGTCGTTTTAAGGAATTTAGGATATTCTTTTCGTCATCCACACATAAAACAGCATGTTTTAATCCCTTCATTTAGGCACCTCTGATTTGTATGCATTTTATCAGTCAAATAAGGTTAAAAAAATATTCCAATAAATCCACAGCCTATTACCGAAAAATACCAGGGACAACAATTAAACGCTCAGCCTATGTCGCGGGCTATCAACTTCCTTCAAGGAAAAAGTTACAGGCCGATTCTATTGCAGCCGTCAGATCGGTATGCCAGTTTGATATATTCTCTAATGGATCTTTGAGGAGTTTGACTGCATCAGGATGAATCATCAACATATCCAAACCAGCGTTTGAACCCGGGTTGTAGTTGTTCACGATTATATCAGCAGCGTGTATGATTGCTAATAGGTTGTAACTGCCGACGTTATCTCTAAGAACATGGTGGCATTCAATTGCATCAACCAGTTCACTAGGAAGATTCCATTTCTTTGCCAGATAACAACCGATCATTGAATGTGTGACATGTGTTTCTTTGATCTCAGCTTCGTAAAATAATAGATTTTCTTTTTGAATTCGATCCCATACCCTTTCAAAGAAATCTTTAAAATGCTGACACAGGATGACCTTCCCTATATCATGCAAAAGACCGCCGACAAAACAGCTGTCCGGCGACTCGATTCGTGTCAGTTGCGCAAGCTGTTTGCTGGTCACAGCTACGGATAGCGAATGTTTCCAAAAATCTGTCATGTCAAAACCTTCTAAATCCGCTGATCCGGCAAGGGATTTGATTATCGACAGCGAAACAATTGCGTTGCGAACCGTACTAAACCCCAGGATAACAATAGCATCCGAAATAGCGCCAATCTTTGATGGGCAACCATAAAATGCCGAATTCACCAGTTTTAATAACTTTAAAACCATGGCGTGATCTTTTTCTATGGTTTCACTCAATTTGGAAACAGGAATATTTGGGTCTTGGAGTAAATTGTTAACTTCCATGGCGACTGCGGGCAGGGTCGGAAGATTATCAATTTTGTCTAGTTTAGCTAAAATTGAGTTGGTATTCATTTTTGCGCCTCTTCTAAAATAAAATTTGTTATAATTTCAGATCCCATATTGAATGAAAATTTCATTGTCGATTAACTGATTCGCCCCAAGGCTTTGTATCGATTTAATCGATGCTTCCTTGAGAATTGAACCCTTGGCAAGCAGGAGCCTGCCGTCGTTAATCCGCAGATCCGTGGCTAAAACCATTCCCTTTTTTAATTCTGTCAGCTGAATCCATCTGGTCTGGACATCGCTTTGATCAGCCGACATCTCCGCCTTACGAGGTTCACTTATTATTTTGGTTAAAATTGTAACGACCTGCGGGTCATATCTTTTTTTAGTTCTCTGAAGTAAAATTTTTTTGGCTATTTCTACCAGCATTTTTTCAGGAGCGGCGGTAACAAGATCTTTAATTGAACCATTAAAATACTTTCTGGATTTATTAACAATTTGGCGCCTGTCTAACGGCCATGTATTTACTATTTTGCAATAATCTGAAACCGCCCCTATGATTTTGGACCCAAATGGGATTTCTGTATCTTTTAAGCCATTGGGAAATCCGCACCCATCAAAATGTTCATGGTGATGCAGGATGATATGGCTCACATCATTTAGTCTATCCACGGCTTCCAGACACATTTGAGCGATCAGCGGATGTTGGCTGAACATTTTAAATTCCCTTGGGCTCATTTCTTTTTCATCTTTAGCCCATGTAGTCTCCGGTAATCCCAACAAACCGATGTCATGAATCATCCCGGCGATTTCAATTATATCTACTTCTTGCTGATCTACTTTGAATTCATTGGCCACTTCCTTGGAAAGTTGGGCCACATCCTTCATATATTTCCCCAGTTTAGGATTCAGGGTCTCAATTAACGAAGACATCAATCGGATAGTGCCCAGGAAGCTGTCTTCCAGTTTATGGTTTATAATAGCCAGCTCTTCATTTTTTTCGCTGATTTCCCGGGTTCTTTCCGCGACCTTTTTCTCCAAATCCCGGTTCAGTTCATTCAGTTCTTCATTTTGCTTTTGAGTCAATTCCGTTAAGCGCCGGTTTTCAAATACCAATTCATATTGCTGCAACGCCTGTTGGATCAACAGCAGCAAATCATCGTCATTCCAAGGCTTGTTCAAGTAGCGATGAATTTCTCCCTTGTTCACTGCCTCGACAATGGCATCCATGTCGGAATAGCCGGTCAGCAGGAAACGGACGGCATCCGGAAAAATATTTTTTGCCTGTTCCAGGAACTGAGCTCCAGTCATCTCCGGCATCCGCTGGTCGGAAATAATTAAGGAAACCGGCTTTTCGACCTCTTTCAGCCGTTCAAGCCCCTCACGGCCACTGGAAGCTGTCAGTATTTGATATCCGGTTTTCCTGAAAAGACGTTTAAGAGCATTTAAGATTGATTGTTCGTCATCGACGAACAAAATTATATGCTCATGTTTTTTATCCATCAACAATCCCCTTTTAGAATTGACGATTGGCAATTATTAGCCTAATGAATATCTCTAAAATTTCAGGGTCAAACAATTTCCCCGAAAGCATTTTCATTTCTTCAAGTGCCTCTTCCACCGGCCAGGCAGGCTTGTAGGGGCGCTGGTGGGTCAAGGCATCAAAAACATCTGCCACGGTCACGATTCTGGCAGACGGCGGAATTGACCTTCCTTTTAACCCGTCCGGATATCCGCAGCCATCCCAGCGCTCGTGATGGCTGCGCGCAATCCTGCGGGCGATCCGGTAAAAGGGTGTGTTGCCCAGGATCTTTTCACCGGCACTGGTATGTGTCTTCATAATTCTCCATTCCCTATCGGAGAGTGCGCCGGGCTTTTTCAAGATTTTATCCGGAATGTGAATTTTCCCCACATCGTGCATGATGCTGGAAAAACTGATCAGTTCGGATTCCTGCTCAGGCATACCCAGTCCCAGGCAGATATCTTTGGTGATGGTTTGAATCCGGTTAATGTGATCTCCAGTATCGTCATCTTTGGCTTCTGCAGCCATGGCCAACATTAAAACTCCTTCCCGGACGGCCTCATCAAGCTGCCGGGTACGTTTACGTACCCTATTTTCGAGATTTTCATTCATGCTTTTCAGCTGACCGTTCTGCTCTTTGGTTAGATTCTGCAGGCGCTTATTTTCACTGGTCAGGTGATAGTATTCAAACGCTCGATCAAGGGTCCCTTTTAAAACCTCTGAAGACCAGGGTTTTGTCAGATAACCGAAAATCCGGCAACGATTGACAGCATCCATAGCATTATCTAAACATCCAAAGCCTGTTATCAAAATCCGGATCACATCAGGTTTATGCTGCTTGACGATCTC
>JAJRVC010000019.1 GCA_024277475.1 Deltaproteobacteria bacterium | reverse complement strand
GTTTCGCTGATCTTGGGCAGAGCACCCAGGTAATGATGCTGCTGCATCAGTTTCTGAAAACGCTGCTCTTCAGGCGGATGGAGGGGCCGGACAAGGACTTTTAACAGGTTCAATGCAGTGACCTCCGGAATGAAGTGTCATATGGCTTGTTTTATACCTCATCCGGAGGCGTTTGTCCATAATTTCTTGCAAGTAATTGATATTATTTTATGGATAGGGCAGAATAAAAACACCCTGCTATTCTACCAGATGATCGTTGACAGTATCAAACAAAAGGTATATTGGGATTTACCCAATATATTATAACCGCTGAACCTGGAACCGTATATTATGTGGAGAGGTGGCCGAGCGGCTGAAGGCCCTGCTCTCGAAAAGCAGTATCCTGTCAAAAACGGGATCGTGGGTTCGAATCCCACCCTCTCCGCCAGTTGGGTCGATCCATAGACCGGCTAACAGATTAAAAACATTGCCGGGAGAATCTTTTTTTTCAATTTGAATATTCTACCGAACCGGAGAGATGTCCGAGCTGGCTGAAGGAGCACGACTGGAAATCGTGTGTGCTGTCAAAAGCGGCACCGAGGGTTCGAATCCCTCTCTCTCCGCCATCATTTTTTTTTGCCACAAAATGCACAAAAATAATTACTTAAGTACTAATGTCCTATCTCGTCCTTGCACGTAAGTATCGTCCGCAAACCTTTGAACAGGTTGTCGCACAGGCTCATATCACCCGAACGTTAACCAATGCGATTTCATCGGGTCGCGTCGCCCATGCAATCCTGTTCTCCGGTCCCCGCGGTACCGGTAAGACCACGGTTGCCCGAATACTGGCAAAAGCAATGAATTGCAAGGATGGTCCCACACCTGTTCCCTGCAATGTCTGTAGATCCTGCAACGAGATCACCGCGGGTAAGGCGGTAGACGTCTTTGAAATTGATGGCGCATCCAACAACAGTGTCGATCAGGTCAGGGAACTGCGGGAAAATGTCAAATATATGCCTGCCCACAGTCCGTACAAAATTTACATAATTGATGAAGTTCACATGCTCAGCACGGCTGCATTTAACGCCCTTTTAAAAACACTCGAAGAGCCGCCTTCGCATGTGATGTTCATGTTTGCCACCACCGAACCTCACAAGATACCGATAACTATCCTATCCCGTTGCCAGCGGCATGACTTCAGACGCATCGATTTGAATTCCATCTCAAACCACATGGCCTGGCTTTGTCGTCAGGAAGGTTTTGAGATGGCTGAAGAAAGCCTCGGACTTATCGCCCGGGAGGCAGGCGGTAGTATGCGGGATGGGCTAAGTCTGCTTGATCAGATCATGACATGTATCCAGGGGCCGATCACCCACGAGCAGGTGCTTGACATTTTGGGTATTATCGACAGGAAGTTTATTTTTGATCTTGCCGAATCAATTTTAAAGGCTGATATTCCCGCTGTACTGGATCTTTTGGATGATATCTATGATCATGGCCATGATATAAAAAGGCTTTATGCGGATCTAACGGAACATTTCAGGAATCTGCTGGTCGCCGCCATGGGCAAAAAAGTCAACAAGCTTGTTGATCTTCCGTCCGGAGAGGTCGATCAGTTAGTGGCCCAGGCTAAAACGGTATCTACCGCCGTGTTGAACTGGATTTTCGATTTTCTTTTTAAGGAAGAATCTTCCATCAGGCTTTCCGCCCAGCCTAAGCTGGCTCTGGAGATTGCCCTGATCAGGATACTGCAGTCAAAACCGGCGTTACCCATAGACGTCCTGATCGACAAACTCGATATACTCAGGGCGGAGATATTTGCTGACGACAAACCACAGGAATTAACCGCTACCACTTCTCATTCAGCGATCAACGCAAAGGATCTTTCTGTCGAATCTCAGGAGAAGGCCTCACAGGGTTCATCAAAAAGCAGGGCAAAGAGATCCGGGGCCGAAACTGAAGAAACTTCCGTAATGAATAGTCCTGCTGAAAATTCGGCTGAGATCTGGAAACGGATCTCAAAGATTATTTCAGACCACAATCCATCTCTCGCCGCCAATCTTGCAAAATGCAGATTAAAAAAAATAGAGGAC
The DNA here is from genome assembly GCA_024277475.1 of Deltaproteobacteria bacterium. The sequence goes on along the minus strand of JAJRVC010000019.1, from coordinate 3,983 downwards.
CATCGCCTGGAAATCGAAGTGCCCGGTAACGGATTCACATTGAAGATGATCCAGCGTGAAAAAAATATGGCGGTGTTGCAGCAGGTCTGTGTGGACGTTTTTGGCAGCCGAAAAGATATTCGATTGGCACCCGGAACAATGCCGGATGATAATTACCAAAAAAAAAAGTCTAGCGACAATGAGTTGAAAAAAAAAGCACTCAGCCATCCGCTGGTGGCGGATGCCGTTGAAATCTTCGACGGTAAGCTGATTGATGTGAAGTTACTTTAGGTGTAACCGTTTAACCTATATTAATGGAGGTACGTTTATGAAAGGTATGGGAAACATGATGAAGCAGGCCCAGAAGCTTCAATCAAAAATGTTGAAAATGCAGGAAGAACTGGCTGATAAGACAGTAGAATCCAGTTCCGGTGGAGGTATGGTGAGGGTCGTCGCCAACGGGCGGCAGCAAGTTGTATCGATTCATATTGAAAAGGAGGTTGTCGATCCGGATGATATCGAGATGCTTCAAGATCTTGTTTTGGCTGCTGTAAACGATTCTCTGGCGAAGGCCCAGGAAATGGCCGGCGCCGAAATGAGCAAACTGACAGGTGGGCTGAATATACCGGGATTGATGTGACTCGGGTTGCGGCGCACGAGTTACGGGTCACAGCGGATTGACTGTAATTAAATAAGCCGATTGCGGCGTAACGAAATTATACAAGGCATCTTAGTACAACATTTTAGGCATTTTACCATGAGCTATTATCCTTCATCGATTCAGAATTTGATAAAAAATATAGCCAGGCTTCCCGGCATCGGTGAAAAGACTGCCGAACGCCTGGCCATGCACATCCTGCGTGCACCGCGTCATGAAGCCGAGCAACTGGCGCAAAGCATTTTGAATATCAAAGATAAAGTGAGATTTTGTACCCGGTGTTTTGCCCTGAGCGACGGTGATTTATGCAACCTGTGCAGCGATCCCGCTAGAGACACATCGTTTGTATGTGTGGTCGAGCAGCCGGCGGACATGGTGGCCATTGAAAAATCCGGTGCTTTTCACGGGGTGTATCATATTCTATCGGGTGCACTTTCACCTATGAACGGGATTGGTCCCGAGAATATCCGGATCCGGGAGCTGATGACCAGGATTGAGAAAAATCAGGTGAAAGAAGTAGTGCTGGCAACGAGCACCAATGTTGAAGGCGAGGCTACCGCTTCTTATATAGCCCAGCTTCTGGAAAAATATCAGGTTAAAGTAAGCCGGATCGCATCGGGGGTCCCCATGGGGGGTGATCTTAAATATGTGGACCAGGTTACGCTGAAAAAAGCCATGGATACCCGTCATGCTCTCTGACTGCATCGATCCTGCAGAGCTGTTTGGATGCCGCAGGTGCGGTGGCTGCTGTAAAGGATTTGGCGGCACCTATCTAACCGGGGAAGATATCGACGCCATTTCCCGTTATATCGGCTCGAATCGTGAACCATTTATTGCTCGATATTGCAGCCTTTCCGGTACCCGGCCGGTACTGGCTCAAAGATCGGATGGCTATTGTATTTTTTGGGATAAAATATGCACGATTCATCCGGTCAAACCGCGTATGTGTCGGAGATGGCCTTTCATCGAGAGCATCTTGGTGGATGCTGAAAACTGGCTGATCATGGCCGATTCCTGCCCCGGTATTCACACCGATGTTCCTGTCGACGCCGTTCAAAAATATGTCGAAAAGAAACTGACAGAAGACAACTGAATCCAATGGACGACCCAAAAAAAAGCAAAGAGGAACTAATCAGCGAATTGGCCGATATGAGACTGCGGGTTGAGAAATCAGAGGCCCGGCAGCGACATGCTGAAAAGGCTCTTCATGAAATCCAGCCGCAGCTTCAACAGGCGCAGAAGAGGGAAACTTTGGGAACACTAGTGGCGGGGGTGGCCCATGAAATCAATAATCCGATTAACCTGATAATGTACAACCTCCCCATTCTGGAAAAAATATGGTTGGATTTTCTACCGATATTGATGGAAAGAAAGCAATGGGAACCGGAACGAAAATTCGGCGGCCTTGCCTATGATTTTTTAGCAGACAATCTGGATCAACTCGTCGCCGATATGGAAATGGCCGCCCGTCGCATTGCCAAAACAGTTTCCGATTTGAAAAATTATTCGCGGCAGTCCAATGTTGCCGAAAAGGTGCCGCTGCAAGTCAATAGTGCCGTCAAAAACGCCTTACGGCTGGCCCAATCCACTCTGCGCAAATCAGACGTAAACATTCAGCTCAAACTGGCTGATGATCTTCCCGACATCGAGGGTAATCTTCAGAGCATTGAACAGATGATTCTAAATATCACTATCAACGCCATTCATGCACTTAATCACAACCGGGGAGAGATCGAAATTACAACGGGCTTGAGAATCAAGGACGGAATGGTCTATATCCGCATCACCGACAACGGCCGGGGTATTTCACCGTCCATCGCGGATAAAATTTTTTTGCCGTTTGTAACGGATAAACAATCCGAAGGCGGTACCGGTCTAGGGCTTTCCGTTACCTATTCTCTGGTCAAGGCCCATGACGGTGAAATTGACTTCGAAACCAGCCGGGATCGGGGGACATCTTTTAACGTCTATTTACCGACTCCTTTAAAACACCAGGCCGCGAAAATTCTGGTGGTAGATGATGATGATGCTATTCGCCAGATTCTCATTGAGGCACTTACCATGGATCGGCACTATCTGGTGGAAGAGGCCTCCAACGGTATTGAAGCGTCGATAAAACTGGGTACCTATCGTCCGGATCTTCTTATTCTAGATATATTCATGCCTGAAATGGATGGACTGGAGGTATGCCGCAATATCTGCAGTGAACCCGAGTTGTCTGATTTAAAGGTTATCATTACCACCGGACGCCCGAATCACCCCAAACTTGATGAAGTCGTTAAACTGGGTTTTTGCAATATCTTGTCGAAGCCTTTTGATCTGCTTAATTTGGTTAAGGATGTCGAAACGATCCTGGGCGCAAGGTGAATTGGATCAAATCTTGAATATCTGTGGATTCAGATCAATTTTCACTTTCTCCAGAAAAAAAGCAAACATAAAATAAAATTAAGGGTAGTATACCTTAAATTTTCAATATTCATTCTTCAATATTCAATTCCGGAATCTTCCCTTTGATGTAAATATCCCGTTTTGGATACGGAATCTCAATTCCCTGCTCATCAAACGCTGTTTTGACCCTATCGGTAATATATGAAATCGTGTGCATGCGTTTGCGGGCATCATCGATCCAGACCCTCAGCTGAAGATCGACTGAGGAATCCCCAAAATTTTTCACCACCACGGCGGCAGGCGGATTTTTTGTCACCCACTCGGCCGAATCTGCCACCTCGAGAATGATTTCTTTGGCCATTTGCATGTTGGCATCATAGGCGATCCCGATATTGATACGGACCCGTATTTTTTCTGTAATGGTGGTGTAATTGATAATGTCGCGCAACATGATTTCATTATTGGGAATGATGATGACGATATTATCCGTGGTTTTAATTTTGGTCGCCCGCAATCCGATATCGATTACATCTCCCCAGGTTGCGGAGCCCTCCGGTGCACTCCAGACTTCGATGCGATCTCCGACTTCAAAGGGTCGATCAATAATGAGCAATATTCCAGCGATTAGATTGGACAGGGTGTCCTTGGCTGCAAAACCGATAGCCACCCCCGCCACCCCTGCACCGGCGATAAACGGCATAACATTAACACCCAAAATGTCCAGTGCAATGATAATGGCCGTGGCCAATATGATGAAACCGGAAAATCTGGCTAAAAGCTCAAAGATTATATCATCAATTCTATTTTCGGTTCGCTTAGCCCAAGTTCGACAATTGTAATACAGTATTATCCATGATATAAATAAGTTACAAATTTTACGACAACTTTTTCGGCACTACAGTTTATTTGTTTGAGCTGCCCCTATCTTTCTTTAATGGTATTTTAATTTTTACCTGTT
>JAJRVC010000303.1 GCA_024277475.1 Deltaproteobacteria bacterium | reverse complement strand
TGAATCGGACCGCTTCATTCAGCAGGGGCAAAGCCTTTGGACTTGGTAAAAACGGCCACTTCCGGCTGAAAACCCATTGACTGTGAAATTTCTTTGGAGGTGTGGATCAGTTCCTGGGCAACCTGTGTCAGTTGCTTATCATCAAGAAGATCCGGGCCACCCGATACGCTGATAGCGGCCACCGGGTTTCTGGTTTCATCAAAAATCGGTGCGGCCAGGCAAAACACCCCCATGAGGGATTCTTCGCGATCCACGTCATAACCTCGCAGGTGCGTCTGCTCAAGATTTTCCATGAGTTGTCCACGGTCGGTAATGCTGTGTGCAGTATAGGGGATGAAATGGTGGTGTTCAAAATAGGCAGCCAGATCTTTTACGGTAAGCGAAGCCAGGATGGATTTTCCCAGGGCAGAGCAGTATGCCGGAACTCTTGGACCACTATGATAGTACTGGAAGGCTTCCGGCCGGGCAAAAATATTTAAAATAACCACAACCGTACCCTGATTCCATATCCCCAGACGGCTGGTCCGGCCGGTTTGCTGGGCCAGGCGATGGGTGGGCCTGGAACCCACCTGATAAATTTTCAAAGCGCCCAAAAAGAAATGACCAAGCTCCAGGTTGCTGACACCAAGGGAATATTTACGCGTTTCCGGATCCTGCCTAAGAAACCCGTGTTTGGCAAGCGTGCGCACAAGACCATGCACCGTAGAATTCATGAGCCCCAAAGCCCTGCTCATCTCTGAAATTCCCAGCCGTGTTTTTGAAGCCGAAAAAAGCTGCAAAATATCCAGGGCGCGATCAACAGATTGTATGCTCATGGAATCCCGTTCCAATGGTTGGATACACCATTGATTTCTGGTTATTTATTATAATCGAGTGCTATTCAATGATGATAAATATGATACGGCAAATTATAGATATGTCAAGGTCGTTTTAAAGTGGGCGCTCACAAACAACACGTACGCCTCGGCTCGAACATTATAGCTTGACAATATTTAAAAAAAGTAATACTCTTACAGGTATTACCACATACTGGAGGTGAACTATGCGTGTGACAACAAAGGGACAGGTAACGATACCGCAACATATTCGAGAAAAATTAGGGATTGTTCCTGCCACGGATATCGAGTTTGTTGAGGAAAAAGATCGCGTCTATATTGTTAAGAAACAAGGGCCGGGAAACCGCAATAATAAATTCAGAAAATTGAGGGGTGTTGCTACAGTTAGAATGACAACCGATGAGATAATGGCCTTAACGAGGAAAGATTAATGAGGGGTATACTGGTTGATTCGAACATTATTTTGGACGTTTTTCTCGATGATCCCAACTGGGTTGAATGGTCGGAATCTAAATTGGAAAAATTTAGCTCGATTACAAAATTATTTATCAATCCTGTCATATACTCTGAAGTATCCGTCGGTTTTAAAAAAATAGAAGAGTTGGAGTCTGCCTTAAACCGTGCCGGTTTGCAGATGCTTGAAATTCCTAAAGAAGCATTGTTTTTAGCTGGAAAAGCTTTTTTAAAGTATCGAAAAAATAGAGGCACTAAAAGATCAGTCCTACCAGATTTCTATATTGGTGCACATGCCGCAATCTTGGGAATAAACTTAATCACACGCGATGAGTCAAGATACCGCACATATTTTCCAAGAGTCAGATTAATCAGTCCCGAAATGATGTAAGAGTCTAATCAGTTTCTTTTCCGATCAGACCGGCCGCTTTTCAGGCCAGCGGCTGGGATGCCTTGAGAGAAGTTTAAACGTATTCCTTGACCCCTTTGAAACTTTTTCGGTGGATGGGACAACAGCCGAATTTCCGGATGGCCTCCCTGTGAGCCCGGGTCGGATAGCCTTTATGTTTTGGAAAATCGAACTGAGGGTAGTAATGATGATATTTTTGCATCAGACGGTCTCGGGAGACTTTGGCGATGATAGAGGCTGCGGCAATCGAGATGCTTAATGCGTCACCTTTGACAATCGGTTGTTGGGGCAGATCGGTTGGGATGGGAAAAATACCGTCGATCAGCAGATAATCGGGGCGGGGGGCAAGGTTCTTAACCGCCATGGCCATGGCCAGCAATGAGGCCTGCAAAATGTTGATTCGATCTATTTCTATCGGATCCACAATGCCGATGCCAACTGAAACGGCATGAGCATAGATCACATCATACAACTTCTGCCGCTTTTTAGAAGATAATTTTTTGGAGTCGGTAATATCTGAATTTCGGAATGTGACGGGCAGGATTACAGCTGCCGAAACAACGGGGCCGGCCAAGGGACCCCGGCCGGCCTCGTCAATGCCTGCGATATCTTTGCGCCCTTTTGCGGCGGCTTCTTTTTCAAAAACCCATAAATCTTTCATCGGATTTCAGATGACAGATGTCAGAAAACAGATTTCAGATGGCGGATGACAGAGGTCAGTTATCAGAATATCAGGTGTATCTAACAGAAAAAATAAGGTATTGGTTCGTAAGCAGCAATCAGATTTCTGCTTTCGTTAAGACACAACCTAAACCGGCAACCGCTGGTATTTTGATTTCTATTTTCGGTATTCCGACCTCTGTTTTCCGACCTCTGCCTTCTGTCCTTAATGAAACCGCCGTTCCTTAATTCTAGCGGCTTTTCCTTTGAGTTTGCGCAGATAGTAAATTTTTGCTCGTCGCACACGCCCCCGGGTAATGACTTCTATTTTATCAATAATGGGTGAATGTGTCGGGAAGATACGTTCCACACCAATGCCGTATGAAACCTTGCGCACGGTAAATGTTGCATTGGTGGAGCCTTTGCGTTTGGAAATGACAACGCCTTGGAAAGCCTGAATACGTTCTTTCTCGCCTTCTTTGATTTTTACATAGACTTTGACAGTGTCACCCGGTCCGAAAGCTGGCATATCCATGCGTAAATGTTCTCTTTCTAATTTTTCTATTTTTTTCATTTCGCCTCCAATAATTAATTTTATTTTCCTGGTCCCAAAAGTCTGTCCAGTATAATCGCCACTGCTGAGCGAACCGACAGATGGTTATAACCCGTTGTGCCCGTAATGGATTCCAGCACAAAATCCGCTTCGGATATTAACGATTCAGCTAAACCCCAAGCAGTACCGAAAATCAGCAGATGCGGTATGCCGCTTTCGAGAATGTCTCTGAAGTCTGCGTAGCCGATGCTTGACGGATACCTTCGAGCGCTTGTTGTAACTGTTTTCGGGTAACTGTTTTCTATGCCGTCGATGTCTTCAACGACATCTATAATGGAATCTTTAACTTTGATCAGTTCAAGAGCCCTGCGTCTATCCGGGTTATAGGCTGCTCCGGCACCCTCGGTCCAATGAGCGATGATCTTTTTTGCAAGCACTTTCTGGTCAGAAAGCGGGGTAACCACATAGAACGATTTTACCCCATATGTCTTCGCCACCCTGGAAATGTCGTGTAAATCCAAGTTGGTTAAAGCCGAAGCGATGATATCGCCCCTCTTATCAAGAACCGGATAATGGGTCAATGCTACGTAAAGATTGGGCATAAATTATATTATTTATTTCGTTGCTCCACTTTTCCAGAATTTCAATTTCTTGCCGGCCCAGGTTTTTTTGCTGTAACAAATCCGGCCTTTTTAATAGCGTCCGCATCAAAGATGATTCAAGACGCCATCTTTCAATTTCCTGATGATGGCCGGACAGCAGAACCCCGGGGACCTCCTGGTCCTCAAATATTCGTGGCCGTGTATAATGTGCATGTTCAAGCAGGCCGTTTGAAAACGAGTCATTTTCAGCTGCATCCTCACCCCCAAGGGTGCCGGGTATCAGCCGTGTGACTGCGTCAACAATGATCATTGCCGCCAGCTCACCGCCGGTGAGCACATAGTCGCCGATTGAAATTTCATAGTCAATGAGATCGTGACAGATCCGCTCATCGACACCTTCATAGCGACCGCAAATCAGAACCAACCCATCAAATGATGCCAGTTCTTTGGCCATATTCTGATCAAAGGGTTTTCCCTGGGGCGTCAGTAAGACTGTCACATCCGCCGGAATTTTCCGGGTAGCAGCCTGAATGGCTCCGGCCAGGGGCTCTGGTTTCATTACCATGCCGCTGCCGCCGCCATACGGTCTGTCATCAGTAACCTGGTGCCGGTCCCGGGCGTAATCTCTGATGTTTACAGTTGAAGTAAAAATCTTTTTATGTTCGATCGCTCTGCGAATAATCCCATGGGCCCAAAATGGCTCAAACATTTCCGGGAAAATCGTCAGCACAACAAAATTCATCTTATTCACCGCAAAGGCGCAGAGAACGCAAAGGTTAATTATATTAAAAAAAGTGCTCTTTTATTCTTTGCCGTCTTTCCTGTCTGCAGGTATTTTGGGAGGATCAAAGGCAAAGAACAAGAAAAAAACAACTCTGCGTCCTTTGCGTCTGCGGTGAAAACAATAATCCATTCATGATTTGTTGCGTTCTTTACGCCAAGCCTTCAGGCAGTTCGACTTGCATTCGATTATGCTCCAAATCGATTTCCAGAACCACCGACTCAAGAGCCGGAATCAACACTTCCTTTTCATCCCTTTTAACAACGTAGACATCATTACTGCCGGTTTCGATAATCGATTCAATCCGACCGAGAAATTCTTCAGTTGTCGTATAAACTTCGGTTCCGATCAGATCGTACCAGTAATAGGTATCCTCATCCAATTCGGGCAGATCTGTTTGCGGGATAAACAGCTCACCGCCGATCAATGCTTTGGCCTGGTCGCGATTCGTAATCTCTTTAAACGATATAAGAGGGGTCCCGGTATGCGGTTTAACCCAGTTTATTTCATAGCTTGCTTCCCGGCCGCGAAGATCGCGAACGAGGATCGAACTGCCGGGCGAGAACACCGACAAAGATTCCGCATAGGAACGTAACTTGTTTGTACCCTTCATCCCGTGGATACCAACTATTTTTCCGATGAGCACATAGCCCTGCATTTATTCAACAATTTCCAGGATGGTGCGTTTTTTTATCTTGGCCGAAGCGGCACTGAGGATGATCCGCATCGCTCTCACCGTTCTGCCCTGTTTGCCGATTACTTTCCCGATATCCTCTTTGGCCACTTTAAGCTCCAGAACGGTGGTCTGATTTCCCTCTACCTCAACGACATTAACTTGTTCAGGATGGTCCACCAGTGCTTGAGCGATGTAACCGATCAGGTCTTTCATGGTACCAGCTCCTTTGCTGGATGTTTAGAAACAGAGGCCACGAACCAACGGGAATGCATATTTAACAGTCAATTCCCCGACAAAGCGGAATCTATCTCCGAGCCGTAAGATCGACGAACCTGAGACCGCTACGCTACGACCGGCTAAACTTGTCCGGGTTATGCGCTTGCTGTAAAAAAACCTTCTTTTTTTAACAGGCTTTGCACCGTATCCGTTGGAAGAGCGCCCTGATCCATCCAGTATCGAATTCTCTCTGTTTTCAGCATGATCTTAGCCGGATCGTATAGCGGATCATAGGTGCCTACATTTTCAAGGAACCGGCCGTCACGCGGGCTCTCGCTGTCAGCGACGACGATTCGATAAAAGGGTTTTTTCTTTGTTCCATGTCTGGCCAATCTGATTTTAACTGCCATAATTTCCTTTCTCCCTTAAAACGGCAGCATTCCCTGCTGAAGTCCCTGCATGCCGCCTTTGTTAAGCTTTTTGAGCATTTTCAGTAATTGGGTGTAATTCTTTAAAAGCCGGTTGACATCCTGCACCCGGGTTCCGCTTCCCTTGGCTATTCTCCGACGCCGACTACCGTTTATGATCCCATGACGTCGTCGTTCCAAAGGTGTCATCGAATTTATAATAGCTTCAATCCGGACAAGTTCTTTTTCATCCATGTCCATATTTTTCATGTGTTTGAGTTTACCCATTCCGGGAATCATTTTCATGATATCGCTCAGCGAACCCATTTTACGGATCTGGAGCATTTGGTCACGAAAATCTTCCAGGGTAAATTGGCTTTTTCGAAGTTTTTTTTCGAGTTCCGCAGCCTTTTTCTCATCTACAACGGCCTGGGCTTTTTCGATCAGAGTTAGAACATCCCCCATGCCCGGGATGCTTGAGGCCAATCTGT
>JAJRVC010000302.1 GCA_024277475.1 Deltaproteobacteria bacterium | reverse complement strand
GGACCCGGATTTTGTGCGCAGCTTGTTTGACCGCATCGTCGAAGAGGTGCTCGCGCCCTGGGTTCTGTACTTAAAAAAAGAGTTCCCCAATGTGAAGAGCATTTCAGGAGATGATGCCGCCGGCTCCCTTCCTATTGTCAATCCTGATATCATCAGGAACTGGATCATCCCTTATGTTCTGCGTCTGAGAGAGCTTTGCGGACCGCAAATTTATGTGCCCAATTGGGTAGGTGAAAAGTTTCTGAAAAACCCGGCGGAAATGCTTGATCTAAAACACCAGGCCTGCCCCGGTTTTGTTGAGGGACAGGACCCGGATGTGGCAGAACTCGGACCAAAACTTTACAAAGAATATGCACAGAAAAAAAATGTTCCGCTAATTCTCGGTATTGGGGCCGCTTTTATGGACTTAAGTTCCCCGGAAGAAGTGAGGCAACGGGTTAGACAATACATTGAGATCGGCGGAAAAGGCGGCCGTTTTGCCCTGCTTTTCTGTAACCTGGGAGCCACGACACCCCCGGAAAACGTGAAGGCCGCTATCGCTGCTGTCCACGGATACGGAAGTTATAGTTAGTGCCCATCCACGAAGCCTTTTTTATCCATGGGCACTGGCGTAAGTTTCCATAGACTACTGCGTAACAGCAAACCCATTAGAACATTGTCATGAAAATCCTGACTGTCTCGGATCGTGTTGAGCCGTCATTGTATGAGCAGTTCCATTCTGGGCGCTTTCCAGGTATAAATCTGATCCTTGCCTGTGGCGATCTGCCGCCGGAGTATCTTACCTTTCTTGCCACGAACTTCAAGGTCCCCCTATTCTATGTCTTGGGAAATCATGACATACGGCCAGGAGGGTATCGACCGGAAGGGTGTATCGATCTTGATGGCCGCCTGGTTCAGCATGGTGGATTGAATATTATGGGCCTTGAGGGGTCACACTGGTATAATGGGAAACCGCACCAGTACACCGAGCGTCAGATGCAGCGCAAAATTGGCAGGATGCGTTTAAAAATATGGCGGCAAAAAGGCGTAGATGTTATCATCACCCATGCGCCTCCCCGTCATATACACGATGGAGAGGATCAATGTCATCGGGGCTTTGAGTGCTTTCGGCAACTTATAGACCGGTACACGCCGCTGTATTTTATCCATGGACACATGCATTTCAACTACACGACACGGGCACATCGTATGACTGTAGAAAAAAAAACCAAGGTGGTAAACAGCTATGGGTATTGCATCCTTAAAATCGACGATGGCTGACATACTGAATAGAAACAAACGAAAACGGAAAAAAAAGGGGATTAAAAGCTTCAGTGAAAAGCGCTCAGCGGAGGAAGCTGTTGAGCGAAGCGACCTGGGTCTTAAACCGGTGCCGGTGCACAAAATCGTGGGAAGCGTGGGAAAGTATCAGGAGTTTGACAGCCGGTTCCGCCTAAAGGAAGATCATGAACCGTTTCGGCTTAAACGCATCAAAGAAGCCATGCTGTCGGGGAAAGGTCTTGAACCCGTGGAGTTATATAAAATCAAGGATGAATACTATGTTCTGGATGGCAATCATCGGGTTGCCGTCGCCAAAGAATTCGGTTGGAAGGAAATAGCAGCCCATGTCATCGAATATCTCCCCTCTCAAAAAACGCTGCAGAATATTCTTTATCGGGAAAAGGCCGATTTTGAGAAAAAAACAGGGCTCACTGCTTTAATCTCTCTGACCGAGGTAGGACAGTTCCATCATCTGCTGGAACAAATTGCCCAACATCAGCACTCGCTGGAGGAAGTTGCCGGCACAACTGTATCACGGGAAAATGCCGCGGAAGATTGGTATAAAACGATCTATAGCCCGCTGGCCTCTATTATTAAGCGCAGCGGGCTCGTAAAGTCCTTTCAAAGGCGTACATTGGCAGATCTCTATACCTACATTTCCTTCCATCACTGGCAAAAGGGGAGGAAGAAACGTAAATACGGCATCGGACTGGATCAACTTATTCCCCCCCGGATGCAGGAATTTCGTGCTAGGATGATGGACAAAAAAAAATCCGAATTCCCGGAAATGAAGCAGGGAGTAACAGCATTTTTAATGATTAACGTGGAGACCGGTCGGGAGAACCGGATCATGGAAAGACTCTTCGCCTATAAGGAAGTGCAAGAGGTCCACTTTATTCCCGGCAATTTCGATATCCTTGCAAAAATAGTTGTAAACCGCGACCTGATTTCCTCGGATTCCGAGGCCATCGGTCAATTTGTCCAAACCCGGGTAAGGCGCATTCAAGGAGTGGCGAAAACTCAAACCATTATCCCTCTTTCTTCCAAGCGTAAAGAGAATCCTAAAGCATGAATTTTGTGTATCTTATGGCAAAACCAAGAAGGCAGGGGTTCCGCACTATTTTTTGCCACCTTCACGCCTGCGCATGATTTCATATACAGTAGCACCCGTAATGGTCAATCCAATGAAGATGCACGCCAGTGCATTCATGGCGGGGCTGATAAAAGCTCGCAGCTTGGTGCCGATGTAAATCGGCAATGTCTGCTCAAATCCAATGGCAAACAAGGTGGTATTATAATTTTCAAACGACTGCATAAATGCCAGGGCAGCGGCCGAGATTAAGGCCGGTTTGAGAAACGGCAGCGTTATTTTCCAGAAGACCTGCCGATGGGTTGCCCCCAGATCAAAAGCTGCATCTTCCTGGGTTTTATTAAAGCGCTGCGCCCGCGCCATTATCAACAACATGCAATAGCCGCTGATAAACGTCGACTGCCCCATGATGGCGGTCCACAGACCCCCCGATATTTGAAAGGCCCGGTCCCAGAATAGAAAGGTGGAAATACCGAGAATGATGCCCGGCATAAGAAGCGGAGAAACAAGTATGGCATAGAATCCATCACGGGCTTTGAACTGCAATCTTGTCAGCAGCAGTGAGGCGCCAAGGCCGATGGGAACGGAAATGATAACCACAAAAAAAGCCACTATGAGACTGTTGATCAACCCGGCCCACATCTGGTTGTCGCCAAATAATTCACCAAACCACTTCAGCGTAAATCCCTCCCAGGGTGTCACCTGGGGAATAGAGCTGGTATTAAAGGCCACAACCGACATAAAAATCAACGGCAGGAACAAGTAAACAAAAAACAGCACTAAATAACTGCCGGTAACAACTTTTAAAACAACATTTGATGACTTCATGAGGTAAGCTCTTTCAATCCAACTCTAAATACCTTTAACATGCCGAAAATAAAAATAAGGCACAAAACCGCTAAGACCATGGCGTAAGCCGCTCCCTGGTTCCAATTGGCGGTTTCAAAATTTGTATAAATGATCTGGGTAAACCAAAAACTGCTGGGGCTGCCCAAAAGCTGAGGCGCGGCAATCGATCCGGCCGCCAGCATGAAAACCATAATGCAACCCACGGCAATACCGGGTTTGGCGTGGGGGATAACGATACGCCGATGTATGCGCAGCCATGAAGAACCCAGGTCACGGGCCGCATCGATCTGGTTGCGGTCGAGGCTCTCCATGGCGTTGTACAACGGAAAGACCATGAACAAAATGTAGGCATACGCCATCCCCATGATCACAGCACCGTTACCGGCACGAAAGTTTAAGGGTTCGGCAATAAGCCCGATGAATAGCAGCAATTGATTCAAAATACCGGAATCGGCCAGGATCAATTGCCAGGCGAAAATCCGCAACAGCTCATTGATCCAGTATGGAATGATTAGTCCCATCAGTATCCAGCCAAAACGGGCACCCCGGGCGACCTTTGCCAGATAAAATGCAACGGGATAGCAAATAGTCAGGGAAACAGTGGTGACGATTATACTGGACCAGATTGTCTTTATAAAAATTGCTCTGTGGAGCGGCGTCGTAAACAGCACGATGTAATTTTTTAGCGTATAGACGTCTTCGGGGCCACCCATTTTTCTCAACGGCAGCAGCGGGCGAAAAGAAAAATCAAGCATAATCAATTGAGGCAGCAGAATCATAAAAATGAGCCAGGAACCCACCGTAAGCCCGATGAATACAATGCCGATACCACCGAAATTTCGAATTGCGTCTTGCCAGAGTTTACGCATCAGAAACCTCTCCAAATGCCAGCAAACGAGTATTGCCGGCATCGAAACCCACCTCTATGTTTGCGCCGATCTGTAAAAACGGCTTAGATCCATCGTTATTCTGGCGCAGAATAAAAGCTTGATCCTGGCCGGTTTTAAGAAAAATAGTGGCGAAAGGGCCCTCGAAACTCAGGTTTTCGACGGTACACTTTACAATATTTTCCAACGACGATGATCCCTCTATGACCGAAATGGCTTCCGGCCGAACAAAAGCAATTGCCGACTGCCCGGAACTAAGCTGCTGGGGGTTAAGGCCTTTGAGTGAACCAAACGAGGTCTCGACCACGGCATAGCCATTAACAACCTCACTAACAGTGGCCGAGAAGGCGTTGTTGTCACCGACAAAATCGGCTACAAAGGCGGTTTGGGGTTCATTGTATAACACGTCCGCCGTGTCTACCTGCTCCAATATACCACTGGCGGACATCACACCGATGCGGTCGGACATTGTCAGGGCTTCACCCTGATCATGTGTAATGTAGACAAAGGTGACCCCGGTACGTCTCTGGATTTTTCGCAGCTCCGTGCGCATATGCTGTCTCAGCTTGAGATCGAGCGCCGACAACGGCTCATCAAGCAGCAGCACGGCAGGCTCGACTGCAAGCCCTCTTGCAATGGCCACGCGTTGCATTTGACCGCCGGACAGGTCACTTACCTTTTTGTTCTCGACCCCGGGCAGATCAACCAGTTCGAGCAATTCCGTAGCTCTTTTTCTGCGTTCAGGTCGGGACACTCCACGCACTTCTAATCCGAAACCGATATTATCCGCCACAGACATCAACGGGAACAGGGCTAAATTTTGAAAAATCATGGCGGTAGGACGTTTATTCGGACCGATGCCGCGCATGTTTTCGTCCCCGATACGAACCTCCCCTTCGGTGGGATCGATAAATCCCGTAATCAGGCGCAAAATTGTTGTTTTACCGCAGCCCGAGGGTCCCAGAAAACTAAAAAATTCACCCGGTTTTATATTTACACTCACATCGGTCACGGCAAATTGCTCTGCTCCCGGATAACGCATGCTGACATTGATAATTTCGATGCCTTGACCCACACCTTGAGCCATACCTCCTCCTAGTATGTTAATCGAAAATTCAAACGCCTGTTTGGCTCCCCGATAAATCGGGGTTTACGCTTCGCTCCAACCAGCTCGTCCGGGTTAATATCCCTGGTACCAGCGGGCGGCACCCGGTACCAGGGGATATAACTTATCTGTTGTTTAATATGGATGCTTAAGCAGCCTGGAATTTGTCTCTGTATTCTGTACGAGCCGGTACAAACCAGGGTTCTTCGGAAACATACCACCAAAGATTTTTCAGGGCATCACCCGGATAGGCCTCGGCAAAGCCCTTTTTAGTGGCATCATCCAGAAGATCGGCGGCCCCCTTGACGACACTGTTATAGCCGGTTGCCGTGGCCATAATGGCACCGGCTTCGGGAGTGTAGGCCCAGTTGATGAAGGCATAGGCCTGCTCCACATTTTTTGCATTTTTAACAATGGCCATGGAATCGACCCAGGTCATGGCACCTTCTTTGGGTGCCATATAAGATACCGGTTTGCCTTGTTTTTTCAATGTCAGTATGGGTCCATCCCATGTCTGGCCGATCACGCACCCGTTCTGGAGAAACGCCAGTTGGTGATCCTGGGCGTTATTCCAGAACATTTTGATGTTCTTTTTATGCGCCACCAGAAATTTGAAGATTTCATCATAGATTTTGCGCATTTTTTCTTCTGTTTTATAGGTATCGAACATCCGATTTGACGGCACTTTTCCGATGGCATCCAGGTAGAGGCCGGCACCGATAAACACCGAATGGGGCCGGCAGGTAACCTTCTGTTCGAATTGGGGTTCCCACATGGTGCCATAGGAAAGCTCACCGTATTTAAAACTTAATTTATCAGTATTCCAGGCCATCGCCTCGGTGCCCCAGTCATAGGGCAGACCCACACGCTTTCCGCGGATAATACCCCCCAGCTTGCCGGATTTCTCCCAAAAAGAAGGTTCCACGTTGTTCAAATTGGTAATTTTGCTTTCATCGATTTCCCGGTAAAGCTCGAATTCCATCTGGAGCTTATATTCGGTCAAGGAAGGCTGTGCGATGTCAAATCCTTTGGCACGCGCGGCCCGCAATTTGTTCATACATTCCTGGTTGGTGCTGTAATTGGTGACCTTGACCTTGATACCGGTGGATTTTTCAAACGCTGCGATGATTTCGGGTTTAGAGTAGTCCGACCATGTGAACAGCTTGAGTTCCCCGGAGGATGACAGGGCGTCTTTAATAAACCAGGGTCCCACGCTGGCTGCCACCCCGGCTGCCGCCGCGGTTTTAATAAAATCACGTCGGGTAAAGCCCTTTTGAGAGGTAACTGTTTTGTCTGTTGTTTTCATAACTTTTCTCCTTTTGTATAAGTTTAGAGCCATGCAAAATTGTCAGTGAGCCGATGATTGAATGTAAGCGTCTGTAAGAGGGGATAACGTCGTCATGCTTCTGCCCGATAACAATAGGTTACAAAGCAAAATTTGTTGGAAATGTCAAACAAAATTTAATTTTAAAACGAGTAAAATTTTTTTTTAACCATAATAAAAAATGAATATGCTTAATTGGTAAAAAAGTGATGTACAAAAGATGCGTGATGTGGCAAAGATCGTAACCGATCATGCTGATGATTGCACTGGTATGCTATGAACCTATGAGGGTTTATCAGTCTGTAAAATCAGGTATTGGACCATGAAGCCTAAAAATCTCATCGTATTTGACATGGACGGCGTCATCATAGATGTCTCCAACTCCTATCGGGATGTGGTCCGACAGACGACCCGGCAGTTTTTCAGTCCGGCGAGGGCGGCGGAGCACCTGCCGGAGCCTCTCTTTGAGCTTTCAGACCTTGCGGCTGTCAAGCAGAGCGGGGGATTGAACAACGACTGGGATCTCACTGGCGTTGTCATTAACCTGCTGTATTCATTGATAGATAAGCCTTCCACCTGCAAAAGCAAAGACCCCTGGATAAGATATCGCGAAACGATAGGATGCTGTGATGTCACCGTCATTGCCGAATATTTAAACGCGACTGCCCAGCCATTGGCTTCTTTGCTCAAAGATAAAGGCAAACCGGAGGACAGTTTTATTTCGAAGTTGTACCGGTGCGATGTCGGCACCGGCAATATCATCAAACAGATTTTCCAGGAAATCTATTTAGGTGCGGAGCTTTTCAAATCCACCTATTTTATGGAACCCGAAACTTACCGGGAGCAGGGCTGCATCCTGAGAGAAAAATTGCTCCTTGACCGGTCGATCCTGGCGGAGTTTGCACAGGACAATATCCTGGCCATTGCCACCGGTCGCCCCAAAGCGGAGGCGGAGTATGCGCTGGAGCATTTTCGATTGAGACAATTTTTTCCGGTAATATTAACCCTTGACGACTGTGTCAGCGAAGAGAAGCGAATTTACGAAGAAGAGGGCAGAGCCGTTTCATTGAGTAAG
>JAJRVC010000301.1 GCA_024277475.1 Deltaproteobacteria bacterium | reverse complement strand
TGATATCGATAGTGCTGCGGCGTGTCCATTTAAGCTCGGAAAATTCTACCATACAACCGGCGTCAACCCTCTGCCCGATTGCCGGAATCACCGCATCTACATCCATCAAAAAATCGCTGTCCGGGACGGGCACGGGGGATTTGCGGTCACTGCCTTCCCGTACTACCATCTCAGCCCGCAGGCATTTCATGGCCGTCAACCGTCCGTGTTCTCCCACGACTTCAACCGGGACTGTTAAAAACGATATTTTAACGCCTTCTTCCTCCGCCTGTTCCACTTCTTCTTCGTCAGCCGGCATTTCCGTTCGAGTCCGGCGATAGGCGATGGTCACCTCTTCACAGCCCAATCGCATGCAAGTCCTGGCTACGTCAATGGCAACATTTCCTCCCCCGATCACTACGATCTTTTTCCCCGGAATGTGACGCTCACCCAAGGCTACCGCCCTTAATATTTGGATGGCATCGATCACTTGGGGAAAATCTTTTTCCCCGGTTATGCCCAGCTTAAAGGAATTGTGTGCACCCACAGCCAGAAAAAAGGCCTCAAACCCTTCTTTTTTTAATGATTTCAGGGAAACATCTTCACCGAGGCGGGTGTTGAATACAAATTCAACGCCAAGATCCTCGATCATCGCAACCTCACGGTCGATGACCTCCCGGGGAAGACGGTAGCGCGGAATCCCAACCATCATCATTCCTCCTGCCATCGGCAAGGCCTCGATTACTTTGACCCCGTATCCTTTGAGGGCCAAATAGTAGGCCGCCGTCAAACCGGCCGGACCGGCACCGATGATACAGACTTTCTTGTCCTGGGCCAGTTGTTTTGCCGGATTTTTATACCGTCTTTCAGCAAACGCCCGTTCCGCGGCAAATGCTTTCAGAAACTTTATGGATATGGGGGTATCGATTCGTCCCCTGACACACATGAATTCACAAGGCCGGGTACAAATAAGCCCGCACACCCAGGGGAAAGGGTTATCCTGCCGGATGACATCGATGGCTTCGACGTCTCGCCCGTGACCGATAAGGGTGACATAGGTGGGTACGTCGATGCCGGCCGGACAGGCCATCTGACACGGTGCGGGTGCCAGTAAAACACAATCTCCGGTGGTACAGTTATGGGTATCTATGTGACTGATAAACACTTCCCGGTATTCATCCACCACAGATTTGACGAGGGTTCCGGTTTCAATGCCGGCATCGCTCCTGTCTTCAACAATTAACTCCTGTGCCAGGGATTCAACCGCAGGCAGATGATCTTCTCCGGCTCGGCCCCAGGCGATATCATGGAAAAGCTCGTGAAGTTCTTCGGCAATCCGCCTGTTTTTCGGGTTTGTCAGGCGATTGGAATTCAGGGTTTCTTCTAACCGGACCATGGTATTGCTGACCGGACAGGTTATTTCGGACATGATATTTCTTCCTTTAAGTGCCCCTACAGAACTATTTCTGGGCCGATAGGGTCAATATGTTTTTGTGAAAGTCACGTCAATTCCATGCGCAGTTAATCAACCAATCAACTATTCAACTAATTTGTGACATCATTTAAGCGGTTTGCCGCCATAGGTCTTGGCCAGATGCGGGGCGGCGATCCGAAGATTTCGTTTTGAATACAGCTTGGCACACGTGGGGCAGTGGTTGTGCTCTTCTTTTTCATCCGGATGAGACACCTCGCGCGACTTCACATGCTCGATAAATCGGGTAGTGGCATAATAGCGGCCGCATATTTCGCACCGTTCAAGGGCATGACGGCCGACGACCTCATCGCGGATCCGGATGGTGCGCACGTTTTCGTCGTCTTCGGCCCGGATAGCGCCGGTCGGGCAGATATTGGTGCAGGTGCCGCAACCGATACAGGTTCCATCTTCGGAAGGCGCTACGTATTGCAGCCCTCCCCGCCGGACCATCTTCAGCGCCTTTGCTCCGATGATATCCGCACAAACCCGGACACACAGGCGGCAGCGAATACACCAGTCGGGTTTTAACCCGGTGGTGAGTCCGAATTCCGACCCGATTTTATGGATCACATCGGAAAAAGGTGCCAGCTTTAAAAGCTCCCCAATGGCCTTGTTGCGCAATTGATGGATCATGGCGCTTTCAGTCGTCACCTGCATGCCATCGCGGCATTTTACCGCACAGGACAGCCGGGTACGGGGCGGTTTGCCGTCCTCAGTCACCTCGACCACGCAAAGTTTGCATGCCGCCGCCGGTGTGAGGGCATGATGAAAACATAGACTCGGTACTTTAACACCCTTTCCCTGTAACACCAGAAGCAGTCGTACGCCTTCTTCAGTCTCATGGTCCCGGCCGTTGATTTTTATATTAACCATAACGGTAATTCCTCCCTGGCATTCAGACCCTGTTTAAAATTTCAATACAGAGGGGGCAATTCCCTATTGATCGTGATTGGCTTCAAACTGTTGCGCGTTTCGTAACCCGTAACCCGCAACCAAATACCAGAAGTCAGAGAACAGAAGTCAGGCGTCAGATATTTCGGCTTCAAGTTGTCCTGCCCAACGCGCCATGCCCTTATATGAAACTACACAGTGTTTGAACAGCGAACCGCAGAATATCGAATGTCGAAGGAAGGAAACGCTTCAGGCTTCGCCTTCGGCTACGACCCGACAGGTCGCTAAATCTCTTATAAAACAGACAGAATACATTCATTCGACGTTCGATGTTGGACGTTCAATGTTCGACGTTCATCAGTTTCTTTTCCGATCAGACTGGCCGTTTTTTGGTCAGAGGCGGCGCTTATACCCGCCACCCGTCACCATCACCACATCCTGGGAGGCATACGACCGAAATCGACCCGGGTCGCCCGGGGCGGCTCTGCTTTTTTAACGCACTCGGGACAGACGGCATCCACTAGTTCCAAACCCTTTGGTTTATAGGCCTTTTCACTGATACGATCCAGATATTTCTGGGGTGCAAACGGGCGGCCGCACCGCTTGCAGGGCTCAAGCTTGAATTTTGCCAGCACCTGCCCCCAGGTGTATATTTTTCTTTCATTGCCACGGTCTTCGATGCGAATGGCGCCGGTGGGGCAGACCTGGGCACAGGCACCGCAGCCGATGCAGTTTTCGGAAAGCCGTTCGAAGTCCGTGGTTATTTTTCTTTCATTGCCCCGATTGACCCAGCAAAGGGCGTAAGCACCGATTTTATCCCTGCACACCCGCACGCAGCGTCCGCAGCGCACGCAATCGTCATTTTCCCCGGTGAGAAAACGGCTGGTCATCACCCCGCATCCGGCGGCAAGGTCGAGCAGCTCTTTGGAATAGGGACTACGGCCAAGCAGCAGTTCCAGGACAATCCGGCGATCTTTCTGGATACGTTCGGTGTCGGTTTCGACCACCAGTCCTTCTTTGACTTCCTGAATACAGGCAACACGGATGCCATGCCGGATCGACCCACTGACCTCGACAATGCAAAGCCGGCAGGTACCCTCAGGTTCGAGGGCTTCGTGATGGCACAGGGTCGGAATATAGATCCCCGCTCTGCCGGCGGCTTCCAGCACGGTCATACCGGCGGGTGCCTGTATCTCTTTATCGTTTATCGAAAGATTGATCATATCGGGCATCGAAGGGTCTCCCTATTCTTTACGAACCGCACCGAACTTGCATTTTTCATAGCAGACACGGCACTTAATGCATTTTTCCTGGTTGATGACATGGGGCTCTTTTCTTTCGCCGGAAATGGCGCCTGCCGGGCAGTTGCGAGCGCAAATCGTGCATCCGGTGCAGGCGGTTTCGTCAATGAAAAAGGTGGTCAGTTCCTTGCATACCCCGGCAGGACAGCGCTTATCATGAATATGGGCGTCATATTCATCCCGGAAATAGCGCAGGGTGGACAGCACGGGGTTAGGGGCGCTTTTGCCCAGCGCACACAAGGAGGTATCGGTGATCGCGACTGCCAGCTCCTGCAGCAGATCGATGTGCTTATCGGTTCCCCGGCCCTGGGTAATTTCGGTCAACAGGCGCACCATCTGGGTCACGCCTTCCCGGCAGGGAGTGCATTGGCCGCAGCTTTCATCCATACAGAACTGCAGAAAGTACTTGGCCATGTCCACCATGCAGGTGTCCTCGTCGAGCACAATCATCCCCCCGGAGCCCATCATGGAACCGGCCTCGGAAAGATGCTCATAATCCACCGGCATATCCAGATGACTGGCCGGAATGCATCCTCCCGACGGCCCTCCCGTCTGTACAGCCTTGAATTCTTTTTTGTTGGGAATGCCGCCGCCGATTTCATAAATGATATCCCGCAGCGGGATTCCCATAGGAACTTCCACCAGCCCGGTGTTGTTGATCTTTCCCACCAGGGAAAAGATTTTGGTCCCCTTGCTGCCCTCGTTGCCGATGGCGGCATACCATTGGGCACCGTTGGCGACAATCAGGGGAACATTGGCCCAGGTCTCCACGTTGTTCAGGTTGCTGGGCTGGCCCCATAGTCCGCGATCGGTGGTATGCACGTACTTGGGGCGCGGCTCGCCGGCCTTGTCCTCGATGGAAGTCATAAGGGCGGTGGACTCCCCACAGACAAACGCCCCGGCTCCTAACACGACCTTAATTTCGAAATTAACATCGGTGCCGAAAATGTTTTCCCCCAGGTAATTTTGCTGTCGGGCCTGGTCCAGGGCCAGGCGCAAGCGCGAGACGGCCAGGGGGTATTCCGCCCGTATATAGATATACCCTTCATTGGAGCCGATGGCATAAGCGCCGATGATCATCCCCTCGATCACAGCATGGGGATTGCCCTCGATGATGGAGCGATCCATAAACGCGCCGGGATCGCCTTCATCGGCATTGCAAAGCACATACCGGGTTTTGGCCGCAGCCCGTCGGCAGCCTTCCCATTTTATTCCGGTTGGAAATCCCCCGCCGCCGCGTCCGCGCAGCCCCGAGTCTTTTATCGTTTTAATGATATCATCCGGTTCCATCTTCAATGCTTTGACCGCCGCTTCGTATCCGCCGGCGGCGATATATTCATCGATGGATTCGGGATCGATGTGTCCGCAGTTGGACAGCACCAGTTTCTGCTGCTTGTCGTGAAAGGCGTGGTAGTCTTCTTTTACCAGCCACTTGTCGATGGGACGGCCGTCGATGATGTGCTCCTCAACGATTCTTTCCACCTTCTCAGGCGTCACAAACTGATAGGTTTCAGTCTGCCCGTCAACGGTGACGTCAACCAAAACATCCTTGGCGCAAAACCCCCGGCAGCCCACCTTGTGAGTGCGCGGTGTATAGTTGGCCGTCAATTCGCTTGCAGCCAGAACCTGTCCAAAGGCTTCGATGACCTTGTATCCTCCGGCGGCGACTCCGCCGGTTCCGGCGCATACGCTGATAACGATTTCTTTGGTGTCTTTTGGGTTCATCCTTCAGCCCTTCAATCTTTAAACGCGAACGTCGAACACCCGCCTGCCATGCAAAGTGCGTTGAGTTAGCGTAATCATTGAGTTATGAATCACAATTATTTACTTTGCCTCACACCAGTTTCAAGGCATTGCGGGCAGGTCGAACGTCCAACGTCGAATATTGATGACGCTACGCTTTATCTATTTTAAAACAAGCGAACCGCTGAATTTCGAAGAATTGAATCACTTCAGGCTTCGCCTTCGGCTACGACC
>JAJRVC010000300.1 GCA_024277475.1 Deltaproteobacteria bacterium | reverse complement strand
TGAACTAAAGTGCCGCATGGTATTCCAAGCTTCTTTGCTGCTAAAACGACGGGGATATCAACACTTGGGGTAAACATACTTGTTGGAAGTGTTAACATGGTTGAGATAACAACGGAAGGTCTTAATTTCTCAAGGGTTTGTTCCCATTGTCGAGTGATCTCCCAACGTCCAACCATGGATAAAAATATTTTTTCAGAAAGCCCCATTATTTGCAACTTATTAACTATTTTGCCAATAAGCCTCATGAAATTCACGAGCTTTAATTTCTTGCCGGATAAGTTGGGTTCCCATTGGCGGGTCACAATTTCAAGAGAGGGGTTGTTCATCTCAATTTGCTTAAAGCGATATATCCAATGTTGGGGATTAAAATATCGCCGATAGAGTGAGTTCTCCCTTTCTAGTGAAACAAATGGAATCATTGTAATTGGCAACCCATGAAGCAGTTTTTTTAGATTGGCATCATCGGGATCAGGAACAGCCACAATCAAATCGACATCTTTAATCAGTTCCTGTGTAAATTTCCCTAACAATAAATCCCGAATAATGTATCCGGTTTTTGCCAAAAGCAAAACAGACCTTCTTTCCATATCTGAACTAATCCAGTTCTTCCCAGGTGATTAAATGGTCTTTAGGTATGTCTACCTTCGCCGTCTTACCGACCACATCATTCAGGAACTTGGCGGGAATACCGGTTCCCGGACGTTTTGTCCAGACCATCTCCGGTTCAATTTTGCTGCCTTTGGGGATGTCCTGAAGGGAAACTACACTGCGATGTGCCCAGGTGCGGATCGGTTGTTCTAACTCATGTACAGCCTTTTTATTACCCAGCGCGTGTTCAATCCGGCGAATCCCTTTTACCAGTTCGTATAACTCAAACGGTTCAATCGAGACACTTTGATCTGGCCCAGGCTGCCTTCGGTCTAAAATAATATGTTTCTCAATCAGTTTGGCGCCAACCGCAACGGCCGCGAAGCAAGTATAAATATCCGGCGTGTGGTCTGAATGTCCAATGATCAAATCATAGCGTTCTTTCAGCTGATTGATCACGCCAAGGTTGACGTCCGCATGTCTGGCGGGATATTCTGAGGTGCAGTTCATCAAGATAATTTGCTCATTGATGGCACGCACCGCTGCTACGGTTTCATCAATCTCAGGCCACTCCGCCATCCCGGTTGAGAGGATCATCGGCTTGCCAAAGGAAGCGATCACTTTCAGGGTCGGGATATCCGTCAATTCTCCGGAACCGATCTTGAAAACGTCAACCCCCATTTCGTTGATCTCCTCGGCAGCTTTCCGGCTGAAGGGCGTACACATATACTGAATACCAATTTCCTCGCACTGTTTCTTCAATTCGTAATGCTGTTCCAATGTAAGCGCATAACGCTGCAAGAACTCATAAAGCGGCATATTGAAATTTGCCGACATCGGCACCCCTTCCCGCAGCATTTCTTCGTCCGGCAGGTGGTGCTGGTATTTGACCGCATCCGCCCCGGCCAGCTTTGCTGTCAACGCCATCTCTTTGGCAACATCCAGATCGCCGAGATGGTTATCACAGGCTTCGGCAATAATGAAACAGGGAGCATTTTCTCCAAGTGTTCGATTACCAATTTTGATATCGTCCATCATGTCTCCAAAAGTTCCTGAAAATGGTGCTGAATTTGGTAGGATGCCCAGTCCAAATCGGCAGGCGTATCAATATCCAGGAAATACTTCCAGTCGGTTACGAGCGGCAGGGTCTTGTCCCCATACAAACTCTTTTTCGCCAGCAGTGTTTCCAACCGGAAGGCGTAGACCAGGCCGTTTTGGACATAAACCGGCTGCTGCTGGCCGCGCAGAAGCCTATTGTCCATTGTGCGTTCAGAATTCAACGGAGTCAGTTTACCCTCTCGAATCACCAGCAATTCTTCCGGGTTGAAGACGTGGGGAACTTCGGATACAGACACAACAGAATCAGCCTCCGGTGAAGCATCCAAAAATTCAACTGCCTGATCAAGATGCTTTGGTAACCGAAGTGGGGCTGTAGGCTCTATGAGCAGGCCGTATTTCATCGCCCCGGATGAGCTTTCCAGAATCCACTCTGCGGCGTGGAGAAGCATGTCCAGTGAGGAAGAAGTGTCCTGGGCCAGGTGAGCCGACCTCAACCAGGGAACCCGCGCCCCGTGTTCCTCTGCTACATGGGCAACTTCCTGATCATCTGTGGAGATGAGAATCTGCGAAACGTGTTTCGCTTTTTTAGCCGCCCGGATTGCATAGGCGATGAGAGGCAACCCGGCAACAAGCGCAATATTTTTCTTGGGGATACGTTTCGACCCCCCTCGAGCCGGGATAATTGCACAGGTTTCAAGTACCTGTTTTTCTTTGACCGGCAAGAACGCTGAAGGCGTTTTTTCAATAACACGCACGGTCTCTCTTCCCCGCATCACAATCACTTCAATCTGGCCTTCTTCGTCCAGAACCGGAACCGCTAAAAGACTGTGATTCTCCAATAATTGCAGCCCTTCGTCCAGTGAGGTGGCAATAATGGGGTCGAAATTCATAATATCCTCAACGGCTGCAATCAGGGAGATTTCGTCCACCAGCGCCCGGCGGACATCACCATCTGAGACTACGCCCACCAGGTGAGTGCCGGTATCGCACACAAAGAGCAGCCCCTTACGGTTTGCCGTCATCCGCTCCAGGGCAGTGTGTAATGTGTGTTTGGGGGAGATGATTAGATCATAAATTTGTAACATGGTATCGTGACCGACTAATACGTCATTTCCTTGCGGAGCAGTTTCTCATTGATCTCAATCTCTTTCAGAATTTTCACAATCCTTTGAGAGGCTTGCCCATCCCCATACGGGTTAATGGACCTTTTCGCCCTGGCCTTGAACTCGGGGGTGGTCGCCTGGCAAATGGCCTCTACGATTTTGGAGCGGACAAAACTTACATTGATCACATTCTCAGCCTGGGGCCGGTTATTTTGCCTGCGCCCGATATTGACCGCAGGCGTGCCAAAAGCCGGCGCCTCCATCACCCCACTGCTGGAATTTCCCACCATGACATCAACAATACGCATCAGACCTAGATAATCCTGCCGGGGCAGGTTCCGGAACAGGCGGATATTTGGTTTTTTCAACTGGGCTAATTTGGCCCGAATCGCTTCGCTCCCGGCATCGGCGTTGGGGAAAATAAAAATGATGGGCCAGCCGACATCCAGAAGGGCAGAAATCAGGATTGCTGCCTGATCACCCGAAGCGGCTTCTTCTTCTGTAACCGGATGCTGCACCGCTAAAATCAGAGGCTTATCACCGTTCAGGCGGTATTTCTGGCGCAGTTCATCTTCGGGGGTAAAGAAGCCGGTTGCGATTTCATCAACAAGCGGGGCGCCGGTGGTAAAAACGCGGAAGGGTTCCTCCCCCATACGGCAGACCCGTTCGGCAAATTCTTCATTGGCCGCAAAATGGATATGCGCGAGTTTGGTAATGCTGTGGCGTACAATCCCGTCCACATTGCCCGAAAGCTCTCCGGCCTGAATATGGGCTACCGGAATACCCAGGTGCAGACCGGCAATCGCCCCCATGAGTTGTTCGCCGCGGTCACCGGCCAGTAAGAGGATATCGGGTTTCAGACGGATCAGGATAGTTGGCAGCTCCAGGAGCAGGCTGGCCAATGATTTCGTCATGGTAGCGGCGTTATAGCCATCATAAGCCATAAAAACCCGTTCTACAACGGCAAATCCATCTTTGGTAATTTCATTGACACTCATCCCAAACTGGGGCAGGAGATGCATATTGGTGGTAATAATTTGATAATCAAGATCGGGGTCCTCTTCGATTAATCTCAATATGGGTCGAATGTACCCCCATTCGCCGCGGGAGCCGGTCAGCAAGGCTATTGTTCGCATATTAGTCTAAAAAATCAGGAAACTGATTCTCCAGCAAAGTAAAAAACACCAGGGGATAAAATCCCTCGAGTTACGCAATAATCGTCAAGAAGGCAAAGAAAATCCACCAATTCATCAACAGGACCAGTTTTCCCTCGAATCCCTCCTATCATTCTTGGTAAAAAGGAAAATCCCGTCCTGAATGCGCTTTCTTTAAATTGTGCCCGAAGCGCGTCGAGCATCTTGGTCGCATATATTGAATTATCTAGAGGCGACTGCTCGTTTTCCCCCTTGTCTCTGGCCTGCTGGTATTCATCATAAACATCATTTATATAGTCATCCATTGAAAATTGATTTGTTGGCACGTCCAATTTTTCATACCAACCATCATAATGCGAAAGAATAATCCTCACAGCAGCAATGAACAAAGCATTATCAAAAGAAAACCAATCACGAGCGGGTTCTATAACAATAATCCTCCCTCCAGGGTTTAGCAATGAAATGACTTTATCTAATACTTCATCAACATTTTCAAAATGATGTAAAGTTTGAAAAAAACATGCGCCATCAAATCGTTTCCCAGGCTCCCAATCAAAGAAATCGGTATTCTCGTAATATAAAGTCCCAGACCCTCGCTCAAAAGGATCATCCAATGCTACTTTATTCGCAACTTCTACAGAATATGGGGAAAGTTCTATCCCCGTAACCTTGTAACCAGTTCGTGCTAATTCCAACGCCATATGCCCTAAGCCGGAGCCAACTTCAAAAACTTCACAACCGGAACCAGGCAAATTGCTAATAGCAAATTCTAAGTATTTTCCATAAATTATATTGATGAATTTGGGACGTCGCCATGGGTTGTTATAGAACCAATCGCAGGGTTTGACTAATCTTAAGTCAGGTAACAGACCATGTTCAATTCTTTCTCGCATCCTCTCATCAAAAGCCTGCGCTTCCGCTTTATTCAAGTGGTTTTGTGATTTTTTCATAACTATTTCATCCCATGCAGTAGTTGAGTCTCAAAGTTCTTTTCCCATTGGTGTTTTACAATAACATTGCCACCACTCACTGGTTGTAATTTCCCGCTAGCATAAACATCTCCAGCTATTACCTCTAGCTGAACAGCTTCAAAAACTGCGTCTAGCAGTTGATATCCCTCCTTAGCAATTAGATGTAATTTATATATACCTGGCAGTAAAGGTAAAAAAGGGACATTACAAAGCACATGATCTCCTTGTTCAACTTTATCAAAATTCCCATCCGAAAATCTTGTAGCCAAAACAAATAACTGTTGCCCTAAATTATTTAAGAAGGAAATCTGAAAGAAAATATCTTTAAGAATAATTTCCTGATCTAAGTTGAAGTCAATGCGAAATATGACACCCTTGCCACTCTTCATAACGGAAATAGGCTTTTTATTTTCATCAAGAACGGAGAACTGGCAAAAATGCAATCGGCCATCTCCACTCCGATCTCGCCTTCAACTAGAGGTATCTTTGACAATTGGCCGGTAATTTTCAAGTATTTACTGATAACGCGCTTTGTCTTCCCAATAGAGACAACTTCGCCATTATTTAGCCACATAGTGTTGTGACATAAATTTTGGATGGCAAGCATGTTATGGCTCACAAACAATACGGTCCTTCCCCCTCTAGCCACCTCCCCCATCTTCCCCAAACACTTCTTCTGGAATTCGGCGTCCCCCACCGCCAGCACCTCATCCACCAGCAAAATCTCCGGCTCCAGGTGCGCGGCCACGGAGAAGGCCAGCCGCACCCGCATCCCACTGGAGTAGCGCTTGACGGCGGTATCTATGAATTTCTCCACACCGGAGAAGTCCACGATTTCGTCGAATTTGCGGTCAATCTCCGCTTTTCTCATCCCCAGAATGGTGCCGTTGAGGTAGATGTTCTCGCGGCCGGACAGTTCAGGGTGGAAGCCAGTGCCCACTTCCAGCAGGCTGGAGACGCGACCATGGAGTTCGACGCGGCCATTAGTGGGGTGGGTGATGCGGGAGAGGATTTTGAGCAAGGTAGATTTGCCGGCGCCGTTGCGTCCAATAATCCCCACCACTTCGCCTCGCTTCACCTCAAAGGAAACATCTTTTAACGCCCAAATGATGTCTTCGGGATCGTGTCCATTTTCGCCAAAGCGGGTCAGGCGGCGCAGGCGGCGCAGGTTTTTGCCGGGGCGTTTAATCCAGTCTACGGCCGCCGCGGCAAAGGTATCATGTATCTCTTCTTTGCGGCCGATACGATACCGTTTGCTTAAATTCTCAACTTTAATGGCAATCTCATTCATAAAGCACGTTAAACATTGTAGCGCACAATGGACTAAACCTGATCCAATAATTCAAAAAATCGCTCGCGGCTCATGCCGGC
>JAJRVC010000299.1 GCA_024277475.1 Deltaproteobacteria bacterium | reverse complement strand
CTATTACCAGTTGGTTTGGGGCGCATTGCTTGTCCTGATGAGCATAGCCTTTTTTTTTCAAATTCCTCAGGCTATGCATAGAATTAGATCTATCGAATCTTCATCCCTTGAAATTGGGTTTATTTATTTCTGTCTTTATCTTATAGACTTCGGGCTAATTGTTGGGGGAGTTAAAAAAATTTACACTAACTATAAATCTTTGAAACGGCAAGACACAAACAATGCCTGACAGTCAAAAACAGAAAACCGGGGTTTCGGCATCGCCGACATCCAAAAAAAAAGACCGGCATATTAGAGAACTCACTTCTGAGGTAGCCTACCGAACCCGTTTGCAGAAAATCTGCAACAAGATAAACGCTGCTGCGGATCTGGATGAGATTTTAATCAATTTGAAAAATGATATCACCTCTCTTTTTGAAGCTGAGCGAATTACGGTCTATGTTGTGGACAAAAATAAACCTCAGCTTGTTTCACGCTTTAAATCCGGTAACGACATAGAGGAGATCCGGATACCCATCTCGGCGGACAGCATCGCGGGCTGGTGTGCGATGAAAAATAATATTATCAATATTAAGGATGCTTACAACTCGAAAGAACTGGCTTCAATTGATCCTAATTTAAGATTCGATGATCGCTGGGACCTGAAGACCGGATTTAAGACACGACAAATCCTGGCTCGTCCGATCGGTTTTCGAAACCGCCTGCTCGGTGTCATTCAATTAATGAACCGCAAGGCCGGAAAGTCCTTTGTTCGAGTTGATGAAAAATCTCTTGAGGAAGTTGCGGGTATCCTTGGAATTGCTTTGCATACACAGACAAGGCTGACTGAAAGATATACGATGGGGAAATTTGATTTTCTCCTTGAAAATCATGTGCTGACCCATCAGGAACTGGAAAAGGGGATCGTTCTCGCCCGACAAAAACAAATGCCGATTGAAACGGTGTTAATGTCGGATATCAAGATTTCAAAGAAAGATATATTGGGCGCCCTTGCCAAGTATTATGATACTGAAGCCGTAGAATTCACGCATGACATGATGATACCCGCAAAACTACTGGCCGGTTTGAAAATACCCTTTATGCGGACCAACTGTTGGGTTCCTTTGTGTGAAGAAGATGCGGATCCCGTCATCGCTATAGACAATCCTCACGATCAGCAGAAGATCGCTGAAATAAAATCCCTTTTTCCGGGTAAAAACCCAAAGTTCTGCGTCGCTTTGAAACGGGATATTCTCGAAATGATCAATTTTTTTTTCAGAGATGCCCAGCAACAGCACGAGATTGAAGAAATCTTGTCTGTGATGCAGGAAGAATCGGAAGAAATTGAAGAAGTTGACAGTGAAATCGGCGAAGAAGACAGTATGGTTGTGAAGCTGGTCAATAAAATAATCCTTGACGCCCATGCACGCGGTGCTTCCGACATACACATAGAGCCTTTTCCCGGCAAGGAAAATACTCAGATCCGAACGCGCATCGACGGTGATTGTGTGGTCTATCAAACCATTCCTTTCAGCTGCCGCAATGCCGTCGTGTCCAGGATTAAGATCATGTCCGATCTCGATATTGCCGAACGCCGCAAACCCCAGGACGGCAAAATAAAATTTAAAAAAGGCAATGGGCAAGATATCGAACTGCGGGTTGCTACGCTTCCCACCCAGGGCGGGGTAGAGGACGTTGTCATGCGTCTTCTGGATGCCGGCGAACCTTTGCCGCTCGATAAAATTGGTTTTACCAAAAGGAACCATGTAAATTTTACCCGCGCGATATCCAGCCCTTATGGTCTCGTGTTTGTTTGTGGACCTACCGGATCAGGTAAAACCACCACGCTTCATTCCGCCTTAAAATATCTCAATAAACCTGAAACCAAAATATGGACTGCTGAAGATCCGGTGGAGATCACCCAGAAAGGATTGCGGCAGGTTCAAGTTAAACCGAAAATCGGGTTTGATTTTGCCGCCGCCATGCGCTCGTTTCTCAGGGCCGACCCGGATGTAATCATGGTCGGTGAAATGCGGGACAAAGAAACAACATCCATCGGTATTCAGGCTTCACTCACGGGACACCTGGTTTTATCCACCCTGCATACCAACAGCGCGCCCGAAAGCATCACCCGCCTGTTGGATATGGGGATGGATCCTTTCAATTTTTCAGATGCGATTTTATGCATCCTGGCCCAACGGCTTGCCAGGACCCTCTGTAAAGACTGTAAGCGGTCCTACCACCCTTCCTTTGAAGAGTATACTTCCCTGGCCCGGGAATATGGATCAGACAGTTTCGATGAGTATGTAAACATTCAATATACAGATGAGTTAATGCTGAACCGGCCGGTGGGCTGCAGAAACTGCAACAACAAGGGCTATCGCGGTCGGATGGCCCTGCACGAACTGCTGATGGGGACCGATGAAATCAAATCGCTGGTCCAAAACCGGGCCAAAGTTGATGAAATCAGAACTCAGGCCGTAAAGGATGGGATGACAACGTTGAAACAGGATGGGATAGAGAAAATATTTGCCGGACCTCTGGAACTGCAGCAGGTGCGTAAGGTCTGTATCCGGTAAATAGTACTAGTGCCGTTCCCGGGTTCAGGGTTGCCCTGCCTTTCGTTGATCTTGTTTGTAGACTATTAAATCAGCCACAGGCCCACACGGAAATACACAGACATAATATTTTTGTTAAGATCGTTAGGATCATTGAGTTCGTTCGTCTGGTTTTCTCCTTTCAGCTTTCGCCTTTGAAGCTTTGAACGGTCATCATTCCGCTAATTCCCGGCTGCTTTGTTGAATTTGTCCAGTTGGGCCTGGTAATAAGTGCGTTTCTTTCCTGCCAGTGCCAGGGCCTGCTTGCCGGCTTCAACCGCTTGCCAGTACATTCCGTTGACATAGTAGCTTTCCGCCAACGTATCCCAGACATGCGGCAGTTTTTCAAGCCGGAGCGCCAATTTGGCCATCGCCAGGGCCCGGACGGGATCTCGATAGCGTTCATCTTCGCAGGTGGCGTAATACCAGGCCAGGTTGTTGAGAATCTGTGCATTA
Organism: Deltaproteobacteria bacterium; assembly: GCA_024277475.1. The sequence continues at coordinate 1,647 of JAJRVC010000299.1, read as the reverse complement.
TCCGGCTCCAATGCCAGTGATTTTTCCCAGGTATCCCGGGTGCCGGCCCAATTTTTGCTGTTATAATAGATATTACCCAACAGGCTGTATAAATTTGGATTTTCAGGGGCTTGCTCAATTTCTCTCAGGAGAACTTTCTCCAGAAAATGCCTGCTGATCCTATCTCCCATCGCACCGACATTTAACTGATATCCCAGAACTCCCACAAGAAGCAAGCATACCAGGTAAACCCCGATGCTTTTTTTTACTTTACCATCATGGCGGGCTATCCAGGATGAATTGGTTTCGCATTTCCTAAGGTAATCAATCCGTTGTCTGATGCTGAAATGATGCCAGTTGGGTTTATCCGCCGATTGGCCGCTGCTGGCGGTAATCTTCTCCAAGGTGGTAATCAATGGTTTGGCGCTGTCGAACAATGCATACACGTATGTATCCGCCTGACGCTCGAAATTGCGCATGAAAAAGCCGAAAATAAACCGGAAATAGATTAAAAAAACACAGATAATGACGATACTGGATATCCCCGAAACAGCTGTTGTCTGGCTCAGGCCGGTTTTACTGATAAACCAGAATACGGGTTTTGTATAGATAATGGCAAAGATCATGATGTCAAAGGTGACATAAGAAAGAAGCATGTAACCGACAAAAAACACCAGATAAAACAAAAGATGCTTCTTTTTGATATGACCTATTTCATGGGCAATAACGGCATCGAGTTCTTCGGGCTCCAGCAAATGCAGCAGGGAAGGGGTGACCAGAATGTAGCGAAATCTTCTTATGAGTCCCATGACACCGGCGGTGATCATTTTACCGCCGAAAATGGGCCAATATAAGATATTGGCATAAGCCAGCCCCGCTCTTTGACACAGGTTTTCAATCCGGCTTCGATGATAACCGTCTTCAAGAGGCTTGCAACGCCAGAATTTCTGAACCAGAGCCGGTCCGATGATCGCTACACCAAAAAGGAAAAAGAGAAAATAAGCGACTTCACCTTCGGTGGTGCTTAGGAATCGTTTTGGAAATTCAAAGGGCAATGCATGGATTATATCTGAGATCCCGGACAGAAACAACCAGGGCAGCAAAACGGGAACCGAAAAGGAAATATTGGAAATGACGTAGGTGCGTCTGGAAATGCCGGGTCTGTAGAGCATTTGATAGGGTCCATAGGCAAAACTCCAGACGATGGCCAGGTAGAAGACGAACACCAACAGAAAGAGCAGGGCCGAAAAGGTCGGTATTGTATTAAAGGGCGTCATGCCTACCAGAAAGGATGGTAGATTCAGCCCGTAGATATCAACGGCAAAAAGCAGGATGGCCATTATGGATTGGTGGAGTACTGCGGTGTTGAACTGATGGTCGATTCGCAGATATTGACCTTTCGCAATCCGTCTTTCGATCCTTTGAAATTGAAAGCGGGTCAGGAAAGCAAAAAGGAAAATCAGACAGAAAAAAAGCGTAAGCGAGTCAAACGCCGTGAAAAAAGTGTCGTCGGTGGGTTGATACGTGAGATAGATTAGAAGTACGAGGATAAAATATATGAAATTTCCAAACATGGATAGCTGTCTCTATGCTAATCGTAACATTTTAGCCACTAAAGCACAAAATTTTATCCGAGACGACGCTCGGGAAAAAAGACCCTGCGAGGCG
>JAJRVC010000298.1 GCA_024277475.1 Deltaproteobacteria bacterium | reverse complement strand
TACACAGTTATCTATCCCACCGGAAAAACCACTGGACATGCCCATGAAAATATGGAAGAAGTTTATTATTTTCTGACCGGAAAGGGTAAAATGGTGGTTGGAGACGATGAATATCCTATCCAGGCAGGAGACGCTCTATATGTTCCTTTCGGTGAACACCATGTTACCTATAATACGGGCAATCAACCCCTGGCAATGGTTTGGGTGACGGGCAAGGATAAATCTTCAGAAAAATAGACAGGCAAAATTTATGGATACATCTCCCATGCTCATTGACGGTGAATGGTTGGACTCGGAAAGCCGTCACTATATCGATGTAATCAATCCGGCAACCGAAGAGATATTTGCCAGGATCCCCCAAGCCACTGAAGGGGAAATAGACAGGGCGTTGATGGCTGCTGAAAGATCTTTTCCGTCATGGTCAGGTTTGTCGCCCTTTACGCGGGCAGAGTACCTGCAGCGGGCCGGTGATATTCTGGATAAGCGCAAAGAAAAATTAGGCGGTCTCATGACCCGGGAGCAGGGAAAACCCCTGAATGAGGCCATTGGCGAAGTTGAAAAAGCGGCTGAAATGCTTCGCTACTATGCGGAGGAGGGAAAACGGGCTTATGGACAAATTGTTGCCAATACCGACCCAAACGATCAGAGCCTGGTTATCAAGCAACCTGTGGGGGTCGTCGCTGCGCTTTCAGCTTGGAATTATCCGGTAGAACTGACGGGATGGAAGGCGGCCGCTGCACTGGCGGCAGGTTGCACAATTGTGGCCAAGGTGCCCTCCCTGACACCGCTTTCACCGCTGGAGTACTGGCGCTGTCTGTTTGATGCCGGAATACCGGCCGGGGTTATCAATGCCGTTACAGGCTCAGGATCTCGAGTCGGCCGCCATCTGGTCGAAAGCCCGGTATCACACAAGGTGGCTTTTACGGGCTCTCTTGAAGTCGGACTGGCTATTCAGGCCCAGGCCAAAGACACCATAAAAAAAATTTCGTTGGAGCTCGGCGGACAATGTCCCCTGATCGTCAGCAAACACTGTGACCTGGAAAACGCCGTCAAAGGTGCAGTGCGAAGGTCGTTTCGAAATATGGGGCAGATTTGCATCGCCATCAACCGGATCTATGTTGACCGTGTAATATACGAGGTGTTTCTAGAAAAGTTTAGAGTTGAAACCACCAAACTCGTCATTGCGAACGGCATGGAAACACCGGATGCCGATGTGGGTCCGATGGCCGGTCTGGAAGGGCTTCAAAAAACGAAACTTCATATCGAGGATGCTTTGAATAAAGGCGCCCGTTTAATTTGTGGCGGTAAGCGACCCGAAGGCACTAAATTCACGAAAGGCTATTTTTTTGAGCCGACAATTCTTGCCGATACGACGCATGACATGCTGATCATGACGGAAGAGACTTTTGGACCGGCAGTTGGGGTAGCGGCTTACGGCAAGCTTGATGAAGCGATCCTGTTGGCCAATGCAACACCCTACGGACTGGCCGCGTATGCCTATACTGACGATTTGAACGAAATGAATAAGCTGTCAAAAGCGCTTCAGGCCGGCAGTGTCGCCGTGAATAATGTAGATGCGGGTATTATGAACGTTGCTTACGGAGGCTGGAAACAGAGTGGTATCGGCCGCGAACACGGTCATGAGGGTTTGGCGGAATATCTTCAGCTGAAACATGTGCGGATCAGATATCGCGAACCTGAACAATACGATTTACGTTTATTTTCAGCCTAGGCCCTATTTAGTAAAATCACATTATGTTTGCACATGATTTACGCCATAATCAGATTGATAATTTAAGGAATTCTATCAATTTTATAGAAAAGACAGAGCGAAGCGATACCAAAAATCGTCAAAATTCAATTCCCAGACAAAACAGGATTTGCGCTTTGCTACAACCCCGTTAGCGGGATCGCTGCTTCGCTATGACCCCGCAAGCGGGATCTTCGCTACACTACGACCGGCTGGCTAAGTTTGTCCGTTTGGGATCCAAGATGTCTAAACAATATGTAATCGGAATTGATATTGGAACATCGGGATGTAAAACACTCATCGTTGATCATCAAGGCCGGGTGGCAGCGCGTGCCGTAGCCGAATACCCGTTGTCGACACCCCATCCCGGCTGGTCGGAACAGCAACCCGAGCACTGGTGGCAGGCTGTGGTTTCAACCGTAAAAGAGGTGGTTGGCAAATTTGATCATACCCGTGACATTAAAAGCATCGGATTGAGCGGTCAGATGCATGGACTGGTGCCGCTTGATAAAAATGGTGAAGTGCTGCGGCCGGCTATCCTCTGGAATGATCAACGCACCGGAAAACAGTGTCGTGAAATTCACAAATTGTGCGGCGGGATTGACGGTCTATTGAAATTGACCAACAACCAGATGCTTCCCGGGTATACCGCCGGCAAAATTCTCTGGCTCAGAGAGAACGAACCTGAAAAATACGAAGCGCTTAACATTATTTTAAATCCGAAAGACTACATCCGCTATCGCCTGACCGGGGAATATGCAACTGAAGTTTCGGATGCATCCGGCACCGGGTTGTTTAACGTGCGTGAACGGCAATGGTCTTACCCCTTATTTGAGATATTGAATATCTCCAAAGATTTACTGCCCGCGTGTTATGAGTCGCCGGAGATCAGCGGCTCCCTGCTCGACAGTATAGCCGCGGATCTCGGGATGCCGGGCAGGACCCCTGTGGCTGGGGGGGGTGGCGATGCTGTCGCCCAAACCACCGGTACAGGGCTCGTGGTACCGGGCATCCTTGGGACAACCATCGGTACTGCCGGAATAGCCGCGATGGCGCTTGATCAATGTTATGAAAACCCGCAGGGGAAGCTGCAGGTATTCTGTAATAATATGCCGGATAAGTGGCATACCATGGGTGTCACTCTGGCGGCCGGCGGTTCACTGCGATGGGTTCGCGATATGTTGGGAGGCTCGGAAAGCGAAGTCGCCCGCTGGCTGGGAAAAGATGTATATGAATTGTTTACCGATGAAGCGGCACTGGCTGAACCGGGTTCCGAAGGGCTGCTCTTTCTGCCTTATTTGATTGGCGAAAGGTGCCCCTATCCCGACCCAAATGCGCGGGGTGGGTTCATCGGACTAACCTTGCGCCACGATCGCCGATGTATATTACGCAGCGTTCTCGAAGGCGTCATTTTCAGTTTAAAAGATGTCACCCACCTGATTGAAGGGCTGGGTATTCAGGTTAATCAAATACGAACATCAGGCGGTGGTACCAGCAGTAAGCTCTGGCGTCAAATCCATGCGGATGTGTTCAACCAGGAAGTCATTACCGTCAGCGGCAGTGCTGAAGGAGGTGCCTATGGGGCTGCGCTGATCGCCGGGGCCGGGGTTGGCGTCTGGCCAAGTGTAGAAGAAGCTGCACAGGTTGTTAAAACGGAAAGTAAAACTCCACCGGATAAAGACCACATCGATATTTACGATCAAATGTATCGGATATATCGTAGCCTTTATCATAACCTGAAACCTGCTTTTGATGAAATCGCAAATCTATTTCCGGAATCGGGATGATGCCCCTCTGTCTTGAGGGTTAAAACATACTTATCACCGGATTTTAAACATCAGGGAGAAAAAATGAGTCAACTGAAAAAAATTGAGCCCACTGCCACGTGCTCGAGATTGCAGGTATCAACCTCGGATTTACTGGCGATTGGTGAGGTCGATCACTATCGAATGCTTTTTCTGCTGCATATCATTCGTGAATTTGAAAATGCGGTTCTCGATTTAAAAGACCACAATCTGGTGCATGGTCCGGTTCACGTCAGCATCGGGCAGGAAGCCAACGCTGCTGCGGCTGCAGTTGTTCTGCAAAAACCCGATCTTGTCGGCTCCACCCATCGCGCGCACGGACATTTCCTGGCCAAGGCACTCATGTACTATGCTCCGCAAGACTTTAATCCAATGGTTCAGACAGTCACCGAGGATATGCAACAGGCTGTCAATAAAACTATGGCGGAGATTATGGGCCTTAAGACCGGCTGGTGTTCCGGCCGGGGCGGATCGATGCATCTGTGCGATCCGCTTTCCGGCAACGTCGGCAGCAATGGAATTGTCGGCGGCGGAATCCCGCTTGCTACCGGTACCGCCTGGGCTGAAAAATTGAGAAATGGAGCACGCATTGTCGTCAGCTTTTTCGGTGACGGCGCAATCAACCAGGGCTGCTTTCATGAAGTCGCCAACATGGCCTCATTGTGGGATCTGCCGGTCGTCTATTTTGTAGAAAACAATCTATACGCAGTCGCAACCGCCACCTGCACATCATCCTCGTGCATAAATCTGGGATTACGCAGTTTGAGCTACGGGATTGACAGCATCATAGTCGACGGCATGGATCCGGTGGCGGTCTATAGTGCCTTGAAACGGGTTACGGCTGCAATCCGTAGCAATAATCGCCCGTTTTTGATTGAATCCGAGACATATCGCTTTCATCATCATGCCGGCCGACTGGCCGGCAGTCCCTTCGGTTACAGAACTCGAGATGAAGAAAAAGAATGGCAGACAAAAGACCCTCTAATTGTCTATGTTCAATCCCTGATTGAACAAAAGCTACTGTCTGACGGAGACAATACCGACATTCGATCCAAAGCCAGGGAGTCAGTGGACAAAGCGGTTTCATTCTGCACGGTGAAAACAAAAAAAACCATTATCGTTCCGGATGAAAACTGGCCGGATGCTGCAGATCTGGTCCGTGATGTTCGCTGCAACGACAATGTGTTCGACAATTTGACATTTGTCGAAAAAGATCATTTCACCAATTTTACAGAAATGAGCTATGTCGACGCTATTGCGGCAGCAACGCTAAGAAATATGGAACACGACGACCGTGTCTTTGTTCTTGGCGAGGAAGTGGCCAATTTAAATGGCGGGGCTTACCGGGCCACGAGAGGAATCAAAGAAGTATTCCCCCAGCGCCTGATTAACACACCAATCTCTGAATGCGGTTTTGTTGGAATGGCCGGTGGAGCCGCCATGGACGGGTTACGGCCGATCATTGAGATTATGTACCCCGACTTTGCTTTGGTGGCCTGTGATCAGCTGTTTAATCAGATCGGCAAGCTGCGACACATGTACGGCGGCCAGGCAAGCTTCCCGCTGGTGGTTCGCACGCGTGTCGCTATCGGTCAGGGCTATGGCGGTCAGCACTCCATGAACCCAGCCGGACTCTTTGGACTATTCTCCGGTTGGCGGATCATGGCCCCTTCGAATGCCTTTGATTATATCGGTTTGTTTAATTCAGCGGTCCGCTTTAATGACCCGGTGTTAGTCATCGAACATACCGACCTGTATGAAAGAAAAGGACAGGTACCGGTCGATACCATGGACTACTTTGTTGCGTACGGAAAAGCAAAAGTTGTCCGGCCAGGCAGTGATGTCACCGTACTGACTTATCTCACGGGCGTTGAGGATGCCTTAACCGCCGCCGATTCAGTAGCCGCAGAAGGCCTTGATGTCGAAGTCGTCGATCTGCGGACATTGGATTATGCCGGGTTGGATTTTGATACCATTGCAACGTCGGTGGAGAAAACAGGCCTGGTAATTATCCTTGAGCAGGTGCCCCGCAGCATGGGAATTGCCAGTCGTATCAGCGATGAAATTCAAGAACGATTTTACGACTTTTTGGACGCTCCCATTGAAAAAATTACGGCTCCCGATGTACCTCCACCTGTATCGCGAAGCCTTGAGACGGCGATGATTCCCGACCTCGATTATATAAAAGCAAGATTACGACAGGTTGGAAGTACTTGATAGGCTAGTTTCCATCCATAAATCGTCAACACTCAATTTTGTTCCGGCTTTACCGGGTTAGGAGGATACGATCATGTTCAAACGGGTAGACCACATCGGCGTGAGCGTCAAAAACATAGAAAAAGCGATTTCATTTTATCGCGATGTTGTGGGAATGGAAAAAGTACTGGACCGTGAATTTGACTCTCCGCTTGATCGAATCATCGGCATCGAGGGTGCCCGGGCGCGGATTGTTCACATGAAACTGGGTGACTCGGTCATCGAACTGTTCGATTACAAACACCCGAAAGGCCGGGAACCGCGAGCTGATCAAAATCAGAGCGACTATGGACTGATCCATATCGGCTTAGCCGTTGAAGATTTTGAAGAAACCTATCAAGACCTTAAAGGGCGGGGGGTGACATTTTTAGGTGAACCGGTTGAGATCCGTCCGGGAGTGTTTGTTGCCTATTTTCAGGGAGCCGAAAATGAGGTTTGTGAAATGCGGGAAATCACGTAAATATTCCAGGCCCGACCCAATATGGTAAAAATTACTCTCAAGTAGATTTATAAGGACTTGGAGAACATCTTACGGGTAATTTCCACCAGCCCGGACCGGACCTAAGGTGATGACAACGCATGGATTATAAATTAGACGGAAAAATAGCCGTGATTACAGGTGCGGGAGGAGCGATTTGCGGGGAAATCGCCAAAGCACTTGCCAATGAAGGCGTTTCTGCTGCCATCTGGGATTTAAGAAAAGACGCAGCCGAATTAAAAGCCGACGAAATACGTGCGGCCGGCGGGAGGGCCATTGCCATCGGCTGTGACGTAACCGATTCGGAATCGGTAGCAATAGCCGTCGCAAAGACCTTGAAAGCTTATTCCACCATAAACCTGCTGGTCAACGGTGCGGGAGGAAGCCGCAAAGAGACAACGACCTCACCGCAGATACCCTTTTTTGATCTGCTACCGGCAGACATGGTATCCGGCTTTTCTTTGAATTACATGAGCGCTGTGATACCATCACAATGCATCGGAAAAATATTTGCCGAAAAAAAATCCGGTGTGATCCTGAACATCACATCCATTGCCGGGCTGTTGCCCCTGACGAGGTCCATCTCCTATTCGGACGCAAAAGCGGCTGCCAACAGTTTTACAAAATGGCTGGCTGTTCACATGGCCCGGAATTATTCAGATAACATTCGGGTAAACGCCATCGCCCCCGGGTTTATGCTTACCGACCAAAACCGGTTTTTGCTGATCGATGAAAGAACCGGGCAAATGACGGAACGTGGGGCGCAGATCATCCAATCCGTTCCCATGGCGCGTTACGGGAAACCGGAAGAAATCATCGGCGCCGCGCTCTGGCTGCTTTCGGCTCAAGCCGGTTTTGTGACCGGTGCGATCATACCGGTTGACGGTGGATACACGGCTTTTTCAGGCGTGTGAAGGTGTTTCCATATGTTTGCACCTATGGTAACTATAGTATGCTGGTGCGGACTTCATTTTCTAATATAACTCTGTGTGTATCTGCGCAAATCTGTGCCCCTGGTGCTGACCCAATATCTAATACAGTTTATTGCTAAAATATGAGATTGGCCCGGTAACTTTGATCTTGCCTTTGTCATAAGGTCTTCTCAGATTGGCAACAATTTGCGTTGCTTTAGTGGGAGTTAAACGTTCTGCATAATAGCTGAGTGAGTTCGAAATATTATCTTCGGAAAACTTGACTTCAATCAATTCCTCTATTTTTCCTTCCTTGAGGATGACAAAATCAACTTCACGTCCCTCTTTATCACGAATATATCGAAGTTCATATCGATATCCGTCGCGATCTTCTAAAAAGTGAAGGCGTTTGAGCAACGATGTTGCAATTAAGTTTTCAAATCGTGCGCCCTCATCTCCAATTACATCACCGTTGTCGAAAAAATACACTTTGGGGGGTTTCAAAACCGCCCTCGGCAGAGATCTGGTGTAGGGTCGAACGCTGAATACGAGATACATTCTTTCTAAAACTTCAAGCCAGGTCTTGGCGGTTTTAGGAGAGATCTGCAGGTCGCCTGCCAGGTTGGCAAGAGTAACCAACCCTCCTACGCGATGGCGTAGCATATCCAGAAACATCCCGAGCAACTGGATATTTCGAATCGGCTTTAGATCCCGAATATCCTCCCGCAAGACCCTGTCAAACCGTTCGCGCCGCCATCTGCGGGCGGTACGCTCATCCCCATCTAAAAATGGTTCCGGAAAACCGCCTACCGTCATTAAGCGATGATACGCTTCTTTTTGAGAAATACCTGGCGGGACTTCATCAAGTGTAAACGGGTGCAGACGCCAGTAATGATACCGTCCCATCAAAGAGTCTCCGCCTCGCCGATATACATCCAGCCGCGCTGATCCCGTAATCAAAAAAGAGTGGGATTCGTGCGACACATCATAAATCCCCTTGATCCAAGTTTTCCAGCGAGGGAACTTGTGTAGTTCATCAAATACGAGCAATTTCTGATCTGCACTCCACTGCTTTCGCAGGATGTCCTGGCGATCCTCGTCATAATCCCAGTTCATGTAGCGCCCAGAGGGATAATTCGATGATAGGATTGCCTTGGCAAGGGTCGTTTTCCCCACTTGGCGGGGTCCGCCGATAAATACCATTTTCTTGGACAGGTCAGTGAGGATATTGGAAACAATGTAACGCATGTGGCTATTTTAACCTATATTCCAAAATAGTCAAGGCTGTTTTGTAGTGTGGGTTAATTTGGCCTTATTTTTTTGTAGAAAGTGACATTTTCCGCTTTCCATACTCAGTATTCTCTCCGAGGCCGCTTCCGGCTCGTAGAGCGAGCCTACAGCATCGCTCTTGGCCTTCGTAGCCAATTTGGCGAAGTAGGCTTGCTCAGTCTTTTTTCTAAATAGACAGAATACATTACTTCGACATTCATTATTCGATATTCGATATTCGCTTTTCCGAGTTTCTTTTTCGATCAAACTGGCCGTTTTTCAGGCCAGAGGCGGCGCTCATATGAATCATTTATTACAAAAATGTAGTTTTTTTCTGATTAAACTGGCCGCTTTGGCAGCCGGCGGCTGGGCTGAACCTTGAACCCCTGAAGGCCTACCTATTTTTTTGAATCCATCACCCCTGCCACTGAAGCCTTGAAAGCCCGCAGCATTTCTTCGATATCTTCCTGACTGTGAGCGGCGGAGAAAAAGGCCAGATGCATCCAGGGAACCAGCACATTGTTTAACCGGAAATGGAGTTGCAGCTCAGCCAGCGCTTCCTCGTCCTGGCCCAACAGATCCCGGGCCACCACCGGCAGGTCCGCTTTGGCATGAATCTGGAACATCGATCCGATGCCGGTCATGCAAAATGGATATCCTTTTGATTCGCACCATTCATTGAACCCGTTGCGCAGATATTCGCCTTTGGCCATCATATCAGCATATATTTGACGATTTTCCTGAAGGTATTTCAACGTGGCCGCCCCCGTGGTCAGGGTCAAGGGATTGCCACTGAAGGTACCCGCAGCGGAAAAACCGTCATCGGTTTTCTGAGCGATGGCCACCATCTCTTTGGAACACCCGATAGCGCCGATGGGAAGTCCGCCGCCGATAATCTTGCCGTAAGTGGCCACATCCGGCAGCACCCCGGTTAACTCCTGACAGCCGCCCAGGGCCAGACGAAACCCGGTAATCACTTCATCAAAATGCAACAGCACGCCGGCTTTTTGGGTCACTTGCCGCAATTTCTGCAAAAATCCCTTGTCAACGGTCAGCATTCCGCCACCAAGAACCGGTTCGATCGCCACCCCGGCAAGTTCATGGGCGTGTTCCTCTATAATCTGAAAAGCGTTCTCGTTAAAAGGCAGCACAAGCATGGTGTCCCTGGCGCCGTCTGTGATACCGGCGGACCCGGGAGTCATATTGGGACGTTCCTCCGGACCCATGTTGTCAGGATCCACTGCCACACTCCATTGGGCATAATCATGCCAACCGTGGTAGCAGCCCTCAAACTTTGCAATTTTAGGTTTATGGGTGGCTGCCCGCATGAGACGCCAGGCCAGCATGGTGGCCTCGGTCCCCGTGTTGCACACCATGGCCAGTTCAGCGCAGGGCACACAATCAATGAACCTTCTGGTAAACTCCAACTCCCTGGTGTGAGGCGTACCATAGCTCATTCCCAGTTCGCACTGTTCATGCAGCGCTTTTAGCACG
>JAJRVC010000297.1 GCA_024277475.1 Deltaproteobacteria bacterium | reverse complement strand
GTTTGTCGTGGTTATGAACATATTGTATCGGAAAGTTTTCCTCGCAAAGAGGACAACGATCCAGGAGTTTTCCGCTCTGTATTTCTGCCAGACAATAAGGACAAATGAGATGTTGTTTATTAGAACGGGCCATCGGAGCCCCCCTTTGGATTTTTTGTGATATTCCGGAAATGTCATTCGAAAGCGATTATCACGTTGTTATATCTATAAACCGTCTATGAATCATTTTGTCAAGCCATTTATCTGATGTTCGTATTTCAATTACGTTTAATGGGTTTCCATTTTTAAAGGGAATGACCGATTTTTCAAGACTCATTACAAAAAATCAATATTTTTGGTTGACAAAAAAAATCTTCTAATGTTACGAAAAGATTCCTATTTTTTTAGTTATACTTCAAATAAACTGATTTTAGTTGACAAAAAAATACATTCTGATGAGTTTTGTGGTATACTAAGTTCCAATAATATCCTAATTTGCCGGTAAATATGTTTACCACAAAATCCGGTGGAGTGTAGAGAAAAAAAGGAGGTAGTAATATGCGAAAAGGATTATTATTTGTTGCTTTTTGTCTTGTAGTGGCTTTGGTCTTTTCACCTTCTGCATCAAGTCAGGCCCAGACGATCAAGATCGGTCTTAACATCCCACTTACCGGCGATATTCCCAAGGTGGGCGAGGGGTCAAAGTTTGCAGCTCAGATGTGGCTTGAAGACATTGAGGCTGCTGGTGGCCTTGAGGTTGGAGGGAAGAAGTATCCGGTCGAGTTGGTCATTGAGGATAATGAGTCCAAAGCAGAATCGGCTGTGAAGGCCAATACCAAGCTGATCACCGAGGACGAAGTGCTGGTTATTGTTGGTCCCCAGTCTTCCAAGCAGGCGGTACCTGCAGGTGGAGTGGCTGACAACTACAAAACCCCGATGATTAGCCCCTGGTCTACAAATCCCAACACCACTTTGGACCGTCCTTATGTGTTCCGGGGCTGTTTTCTTGATCCTTTCCAGGGGCCCGTGGTGGCTAATTTCATCACAGAAGAGTTCGGATTTACCAAAGCTGCGGTTCTGTACGACGTGGCAAGTGACTACCCCAAAGGGCTGGCCGAATTCTTTAAAAAGGCCTGGGAAGACCTGCATGGCGAAGGTTCCGTGGTAGCCTTCGAAAGCTTTACCACCAAGGACACCGACTTTAGTTCCCAATTGACAAAGATCATAAATTCAGGCGCTGAGGTATTGTTCACTCCTCAGTACTATAATGAAGTGGCCCTAATTGTCCAGCAGGCCCACCAGCTGGGGTGGGATAAACCCATTGTGGGGAGTGATAGTTGGGGTTCGGCCGAGACAGTAGAACTCTGCGGCAAAGACTGTTATGGGCTTTTCTTCAGCACCCACTATGCGGCCGCTGGTGCAACTGGAGCCACCAAGGAATTTATCGACAGATACAACGCACAATATGGGTACGTGCCAGACGATGTGGCGGCCCTCACTTGGGACTCCCTGCGCATCGTTCAAAGGGCCATTCAGGATTACGGAAAGATCACTGGCAACATTAAAAAGGATCGCCAGGGTGTCCGCGATGCGTTGGCCCAAATCAAGGAATTTGACGGGATTACTGGCAAGATGACTTTCACCGAAGAGGGTGACCCCATCAAGTGCGCCGTCATCGTCAGGATCAGCGACGCCGGCGAGTTTGAGTTCTATAAATCTGTCTGTCCTTAAGGGTGAGAGACAAGGTTAAAAATAATCGTACAAAAAAAAGGGCGGGTGTTGGGCGATAAGCCTTGCGTTCGCCTTTCTTGAAAGCATAAGATACCTGAATAATTACAGAACAAGGAGCGACGCCAATGGTATTTTTTTTCCAAAACCTGGTCAATGCATTACAGTGGGGTAGTTTTTATGCTCTGATCGCATTGGGATACTCGATGGTGTATAGTATCTTGATGCTTTTCAACTTTGCACACGGCGATATTTTCATGGTGGGAGCCTATATCGGTTTCGGTGTTGCAACAGGGCTGTTAACGCTCGCTTCATTGATCGCCGTTCCATTGCCCAACTGGTTGATCCTGGTGTTGACCATCTTCTTCGCCATGTTTCTGACCTCCTTCGTGGGCATGATTGTCGAAAGGGTAGGCTATCGGCCTTTACGAACAGCCCCCAGAGCCTCTGCTGCAATCACCGGTCTGATGATCGGTATTATCCTGGAGACCGGCAACCTGGCTTTGCTGGGTGCAAGACGGGTAAGCTTCCCGTCCTTGATCGAGACAAAAACCTATAACATAGGCGGTGTGGTCGTCACCAACCAGAAAATCATGATTGTTGTTGTGTCATTGCTGCTCGCGCTTGCTCTACATCAGTTTATACGCAGGACCAGGTGGGGCATGGCCATGCGGGCCATGTCTTTTGACTTTGTGGTCGTGCCCTTGATGGGGGTGCCGCTTAACACCATTGCTGCTCTAACTTTCGCTCTTGGTTCGGCTCTGGCCGCCGCCGCAGGGATCCTTTTGGCATCGCTTATCCTGTTCTGGATCCTTATATGGGCATTATATTCGGTTGGAAGGCTTTTGTGGCTGCAATTCTAGGGGGGCGCGGCTCCATTATGGGTGCCGCTCTGGCGGGCTTCTTGCTGGGGTTCATCGAAATCTTCGTGGCAATGATTTTCCCCTCGACGCTGCGCGACCTGATCGCCTACTCAATCGTTTTGCTCATTCTGACTTTCAGACCCTATGGCTTTTTCGGCGAACCGTATAGCGCACGGTTAAGGCTCTAATTTCACCATACGGTAATCAGTAATCAGTAGTCCGTGATTACTGATTACTGAATACCGATTACTGAATACTTATGGAAACAAGAAGCGACATAAGGTTGGAAAGCGTGAGGTCGATCAAACGGAATATATGGGTTTCGTTTTCCCAGATTCCTTTATTAAGCTGGCTCTTTGGCGCCCTGATAGCGACAACTTTTGAACATTTCGTGGGCACTCCATTAGCCTTGACTCTGGGATTGCCCAAAATACCAGCCATTTTTGGCGTCATTATTATGCTCAAGAAACCCGTGCTGATTCCCAGCGCGCTCCTTTACGTATCTCTGATATATGTTTTACCGATAGGTGTCATAGCACGGCTGAGCGCCTCTTGGGCGAACAGGCTGGCGGCTAAGCTTCTCAGCCTCCCCATAGTGTTCTCTGTGGTTATCCATCTCAGCTTTCTTTACGCCATCTTGCATGTTTGGTCCGGAAGTAGTGATTATCGGGTCCTCACGCTCAAGCTCGCTTTGATCGCCATTATACTCACCCTGAGTTTGAATATCATTAACGGCTACATGGGAGAGTTCTCCTGTTCACATCCCGGATTCATGGCTCTGGGCGCGTATGCCGCTTCGGTTTTCACTGTGGCCTTTTTCGTCAAAGATAGACTCTTTGGACCAGCCCTCCTTCCTCCTGCGTTGGGGCCCTTCATGTTCCCAATCATCCTAATCCTGGGTGGATTGACAGCATCCCTGAGTGCTCTTGTTGTTGCGATTCCTTCCTTTAGAACAAGAGGTGATTATCTTGCCATCATTTCTTTAGCGTTTATGTTCATTGTTAAAAGTTTGATTGAGAACCTTGAGGTCATTGGGGGTCCGCGTGGCTTAAGCGGGCAGCCGGACTTGGCCAATCTGCCCACCGTGTTCCTGTGGACCGTGGCCTGCGTATGGATCATCAACAATTTTGTTCGTTCCACTCTGGGAAAGGCGTTGAACGCCGTACGCGACAACGAAATCGCGGCGAATGCCATGACAGTAAACACGCACCGCACCAAGATCGTGGCGTACCTTTTTGCAGCCTTCTGGGCTGGCATAG
>JAJRVC010000296.1 GCA_024277475.1 Deltaproteobacteria bacterium | reverse complement strand
TTAACATATCTAACGCATATGAAATATGGGGACAAACAATAAGAAAAGACAGCGTGCCAACCATGAAAATTGATTTTCTATTCATTTTATCCTCAACCTTTGACAATCTCGTAAAAAATCAAAATTCTCAGATTTTGATCTCATAACCTGTTGAGATTATAAAGCATAGAATTTTATTCTAACATCGAAAACCTGATCCTGTGAGCCTGGATTCTTTACTTTTGTGCTTTTTGTGCCTTTTTGCGGCCATGTCACCTTAAATTATCCAACAAAAACAGATGAACATATTGGGGGGCGAGATCTTTGGCAGTGACCCGCCCCAATTCGTTTTCGATTTCTTCAAATAGATTTTCCAGGGTTCTGCCGAGCCGTTTGGTGATCTCAAAATCTTTGAGAGCGGTTTCGGCTGCCAGCCAGTCCAGGAAGTGTTGCTTCATCACCTGGGGAATTTTCCGCTCTTTATCTGAACCGCTAGCCGTTGGTCCCGGAAGCAGTTCTTCGAAATACGGCTTGAACTCATTTATTGTTAGAGGTTTTAATTTTTCGGTTGATAAACCAAGGTAATGTCCGGCCCACAGGGTGAGAATCAAGTTTTTGTAGGTCAGAAATCCGTAAGATGAGGATCGGTCAAGATCGATGGGCATTAAAGACAGCAGGTCATCAACGGCTTTGACCTGATTGAAGATAACTTCCATGGCCTCGATATCTTCTATGGAGGTAAATTCGCGGTAGAGAACCCCGGTTTTGTAATTGTCATAAAAAAGGGGCTTTTTAAGCAGCAGCCCGCCAAGCACTCCCAGCCATTGCTCGCCCCAAAAGGTCAAACGCAATCCGTTGCGGGCAAACCAGCATTGGGAAAGCCATTTCTCCGCCCGCCATTTCAGGTTCAATGCGCCGCCGAATCCTACTTTGAAAATTTGTGAGAGTGGATATCGGGTAATCAATACAGCAGATTTACGGGGGTCAATCCCGGCTTTATCCGCGACCAATCGTTCCAGGCCGATGCTGATATAGCCGCAGGTTTTCTTGACAATGTCACTCAGTTCTTCCCGTTCGTGAATCGTTTTATGATCGGCAACAATGACCTGGTTGCACAGATTGGCAAACTCCGCCTGAATTTGGGCCAGCACGTCGCGGGGTTCAATGGCGGTCAGGGCTCGGGTGAAGTGATTGTCTTCTTCCAACATCCGGAGGGGGTATTGAGACAGCGGCAACAGCAAGGACGGGTCGGAGGAGGAATGCGAAATAAATTTGGCGCTCTGTTTTGCGAGATCCTGCGGCTTGATCGGCTGATAAATGCCGACAGCCTCATCAAAGGGCAGAAATCCCTTTTCAGCCAGACGTACATTTCGCCGGTGATAACAGTCTTCTTCGGTTTCCGCAGGGATTAGGTGTGTGGTTTCAAGCAGGACACTCTGATACAGTTGGTGGTCATGGTCTGCCAGATGCTTACAGAGCTTCGCAATAAATTTTTTGCATTGCTCCTCGGTAAAACCGGCCCGATCTTTTGCAACCGGTCGTTCCATGATTCGGATATAATAGACATCGTCCAGTGTAAAAAAGCCGTCCCCGAAATCGGAGGGGTCCTGATCATGCTCTTTCACCCTGACTTCGATGCTTTTAAACAGGTAAAATTCAATCAATTCTAATTTTTCTTCCAGAAACCAGCGGACAAAGCGTTTAGGGTCGGCTTCAAGTAATAAGCTTAACCAGCGCAATGCGGATTCAACATCAATTTGATCTTTGCACCAGACCTCCAGATCGACGATGTGTTCCCACTGCCTGTTCGATGCCAGGGTCAGCAGGGGCAGCGAATCTCCAACTCCAATGTCGTTGATCAAGAAATAAAAATCCTGTTCGGGAAACGAATGCACCAGGGCGGTCGGCTGTGGATCTTCCAATATTTTGTCCATGGCCTGTTTGCGAGGCAGCGCCAGGATTTGCAGCCGTTTCTGCCGCAGGTTTTCGAAACGCTCCAGGGCCTTTTTATCTGCTTTGTCGTCGCTCATCGATATATATGAAACTACCTTTATTTAGACAGGATTATCAGGATTTATTTTGGACTCATAATTCTCTATCCTGTCCATCCTGTTGACAATCTCGTAAAAAGTCAGAATTTTTGAATTTTGATCTTATAACCTATTGTTATTATTAAGTATAAAATTTTCTTTTTGTGCCTTTTTGCGGCCACATCATCCTGTTGATCTTGTCAGAAAAATAAAATTGTATTTCGTTAAGTTTATAATTCGATTAAACTTGCCGCTTTTCAGGCCAGCATCGGCGCTCGTATGAAACTATCTCAATCTGTGTCCAAGAATTCAAACAGGCTCAACTTCAACCCCTGTTTTTGAATTCCACGGAGCAAATTTCAGTAAAAGCAACATTCCGGGAACGGCTGCCAGAGCGCAGGTGATAAAAAAGCTTTCCCAGCCGATGTGCTTAGCCAGAAACCCGGTTACCGCAGCCGCGAAGGTTCGGGGAACCCCTATGAGACTGGTTAATAAAGCGTACTGGGTAGCAGTAAATTTTTTATTGGTGATGCTGGCCATAAAGGCAACAAACGCCGCGGTCCCCATACCGCTGCTTAAATTTTCAAATGCAATTACACCGGACAGGGCCGGTATGCTGTAGCCGATCCGCGCCAGCATGGCAAATCCGGCCGTTGAGATCGCCTGTAAAATCCCGAAAATCCAAAGACTGCGATTTATTCCCAGCTGCAGCAGGATAACACCCCCAAAAAAAGCACCGGCCAGCGTAGCGCCCGTACCGAATACTTTAACCACGGCACCGATATCGGTTTTGGAAAATCCAAGATCCAGATAGAAAGGTATTGTAATCGCGCCGGCCATGGTATCGCCGACTTTATAGAGCAGAATGAAGACCAGAATCCAGACCGCATTATTGCGGCTGAAATACTCCACCATCGGACTAATAACGGCCTCTTTCATCGTCCGGGGAATACCAGCACTCACTTTGGGCTCCGGTGTCAATAATGTCGTCAGAGCCCCTGGAACCATGCAGGCCGCCATGATCAAATATACCCTGGAGTAAGGCATATGGTCCGCCATGATCAGGCCACCGCCGCCAGCCAGCAACATTCCAAGCCGGTATCCGTAAATGTACATCGATGA